>SFXD01000047.1 GCA_004559785.1 bacterium
AAGGTAAATTCTTTCAATTCAAAGAAAAGTTGTAACTTTGCACCGTTTTTTGGATAATACATATACAAAACTGTCTCATATTGGAAGAAAAGTAACAAAACATATTAAACAAGGTATTATGAAGATGAATTTGAAATCGATGGCACTATTGGGAATCGTGACTATGGGCATGTTCTCATCCTGTGGAAAAAAGTCCCAAATGCAGATGCCAAGTGCCAATCTTGAGACAATGACGGTTAAGACACAAGACATCACCATGACCGACAACTACAGCGCGACAATACGCGGTAGGCAAGACATTGATGTAATGCCACAAGTCAGTGGCACTCTGTGGAAACTATGCGTCAACGAAGGTGAGAGCGTGAAGGCCGGGCAGACGTTGTTCATCATAGACCAAGTCCCTTACCAGGCTGCACTGAACACGGCCGAGGCTGCCTTGAAGGCTGCAAATGCCCAGGTGGCTACCGCACAACTCAACTACGACAGCCGCAAGACACTCTTTGAGCAGAAGGTCATCAGCGACATAGACCTCCAGACAACATACAACACCCTGCTATCCGCAAAGGCACAGGTGGCTCAATGCGAAGCACAGGTGGTAAATGCACGAAACAACCTCAGCTACACCGTGGTAAAGAGCCCCGCCAACGGCGTGGTGGGCACACTGCCTTACAGGCAAGGTGCACTGGTGGGTCCAAGCATCCCCAAACCACTTACCACTGTCAGCGACAATAGCCAGATGTACGTATACTTCTCCATCAACGAGGCAAAGCTCCTCAACATGGGCAGGCAATATGGCAGCATCGAGGCAGCCATAGACACGCTACCACAGGTAAAGCTGCTCCTCGTGGATGGTTCGGAGTATCCAATACCTGGAAAGGTAGAGAGCATAAGCGGAGTAGTTGACCCAAGCACAGGCACGGTGCAGATGAGGGCAGCCTTCGACAATCCCGACAAGTTGCTGCACAGCGGAAGTACGGGCACCGTCGTAATCCCGACCACCTACAAGGACAAGATTGTCATCCCAACCGTGGCAACCGTACAGATGCAAGACAAGTACAAGGTATACCTCGTGGACAAGGACAACATAGCCCACGAACAGCTCATCACCATCGAACCACAAAACAATGGCAAGGAGTACGTGGTAAGGAGCGGACTGAATGTCGGAGACGTTATCGTGGCTGCGAGCGCCGGCATGGTAAGGGACGGTCAGAACGTAAAGCCCAACAAAGAATAGCCCGAAGAAGGCTTGCATAAATATCGCATATAGACTATTATACATATTCAAAAGATGAAAGGTAATATCTTCATTAAAAGACCAGTAATGGCAATGTCTATAGCCATTATGATACTGCTCGTGGGAGTCATCTCGTACAACTCCCTACCCTTGGAGCAGTACCCCGACATAGCACCACCAACGGTACAGGTAAGCGCCACCTATACGGGAGCGAGTGCAGATGCCGTGATGAATGCCGTAATCCAGCCACTGGAGGAAGGCATCAATGGCGTTGAGAACATGATATACATGAGCAGTACTGCCACCAACTCCGGTTCGGCCACTATTAACGTCTTCTTCAAGCAGGGCACCGACCCCGACATGGCAGCCGTGAACGTGCAGAACCGTGTCAGCAAGGTCCAGGGACTGCTGCCGCAGGAAGTAACGCGAATAGGAGTTAGTACCACAAAGAGACAGACATCGTTCCTGCAGATTGACGCTCTATGCTCGGAGGACGGCAGGTATGACGAGGACTTCATCTCCAACTACCTCGACATCAACGTCATTCCACAAGTCAAGCGCGTGGAGGGAGTAGGAGACGTGATGGAACTTGGCGGAACCTATTCGCTGCGAATCTGGATGAAGCCAGAGATAATGGCACAATACGGCATAGTCCCCAACGACATCACCGCAGCCCTCAGCGAGCAGAACCTTGAGTCGCCTGCAGGCCAGTTGGGCGAGAAGCCTGTCAACGGCTCGCATGGGGACGGAATAGAAAATGCGTTCCAGTACACACTGAAATACAAGGGCCGACTGAAGTCTACCACAGAGTTCGAGAATATCGTAATACGTGCCAACGAAGACGGAACCATCCTTCGCCTCAAGGACGTTGCCGAGGTTGAGCTTGGTGCCATCAGTTATGCCTTCCATGGAGAGGCCAACGGCCATCCTGGCGTTACGTTCCTCTGCTTCCAGTTGGCAGGTGCCAATGCAAAGGAGACCAACGACCGCGTAAGTGCCAAGTTGGACGAACTGAGCAAAGACCTCCCGAAGGGACTCAAGTTCGTCAAGATGATGTCCAGCAACGACTTCCTCTTGGCTTCAATTGCCAACGTGGAGGAAACTCTGATAGTAGCCATACTGCTCGTTGTGCTCGTGGTATACTTCTTCCTGCAGGACTTCAAGGCTACCATCATCCCGTCAATCTCAATCATAGTATCGCTGGTGGGAACGTTTGCCTGCCTCGCAATTGCCGGGTTCACGCTGAATCTGCTAACGCTGTTCGCCCTCGTCCTTGCCATCGGTACGGTGGTGGATGACGCCATCGTCGTTGTCGAGGCCGTACAGGCGAAGTTCGACGCAGGGTATACCAGTCCCTACCAGGCGACCAAGGATGCCATGAGCGACGTTACCATGGCCGTCATCTCGTGTACATTCGTATTCATGGCCGTGTTCGTCCCCGTTAGTTTCATGGGAGGTACGTCGGGTATCTTCTATACCCAGTTCGGCGTGACTCTTGCCACTGCTGTAGGTCTGTCGTGTGTCAGTGCCCTCGTGCTATGCCCAGCCCTGTGCGCTATGATGATGCGACCTGCCAGCACGGAGAGGAGAAAGGGATTCTTCGGCTCGCTCAACTACAGGACACGTCTCGCATACGAGGCGACATATTCCGCCATGATGGAAAAATATACCAACCTGCTCCGCCGTCTCGTAGGACGCAAGTATCGCTATGTGGTTAGTTTCGGCGCACTCGCAGTTGCCTTTGTCGGCATATTGTTCTTTGCTTCGGGCTTGCCAAGCGGACTTGTTCCAAGCGAAGACCAGGGCGTGTGCATGATGAACGTCAGTGCCGTTACCGGTAGCAACCTTGCCACGACATACGAAGTGTTGAACAAGGCAGAGAAAATCATCCAGGACATTCCCGAGGTGGCAGACTATTCCAAGGTAGCCGGATACGGATTTATGTCAGGACAGGGTACGTCCTACGGAATGGGCGTTATACGTCTGAAGAACTGGGTTGACCGCCAATATGGAATTGGATTCGGTACGTTCTCGTTCGTCATCCTTGCATTCATAGTGTCGCTAATCGTATTCTTCAAGAGCCTTCGCAGCAAGAAGCACATAATGTGGAAGGGCATCGCGGCCGTTGCCATGACTGCACTTACGGTCTTCGCCGGAATGAACTACCATCCGGTAGACAACATGATGAGCGGAAGTACCATGGTGGCAAATGCCAAGCTCAACATGAGACTGATGAAGGAGATTCCCGATGCACAATGCTTCGTGTTCGAGCCTGGTATGATTCCAGGATATGGAATGGGCTCAATCGAACTGCAGTTGCAGGATAAGACCGGCGAGGCCGACAAGGAGAAATTCTATGACTACACCATGCGGTTCATATCACGGATGAACGAAATGCCAGAGGTGAGCCGATGCATAACGACATACGCCCGAAACTTCCCACAGTATCAGGTGGACGTAGATGCTGCACAATGCAAACGTGCCGGCATATCCCCGTCTGCCGTACTCTCTGCTCTGGCAAGTTACTGCGGAGGATCCTATGTGAGCAACTTCAACCAGTTCAGCAAGGTTTACCGAGTCATGCTCCAGAGCAGTCCTCAGAGCCGTACGCAGGAACACGACCTGACAAACATGTACGTCAAGAACGGCAGTGAAATGGCTCCACTGAGCCAGTTTATCAAGTTGACTCCCGTTCTCGGTCCCGAGGTGGACAACAGGTTCAACCTGTTCAGTTCCATCAGCGTCAACATCACGCCTGCCACGGGTGTCAGCAACACCGAGGTAATGCGTGACGTAGAAAGGGTTATGTCAGAGGTCTTCCCCGAAGGCTACAGCTACGAGTACGGAGGCATGGCACGTGAGGAGGCACAGACCATCGGCAGCTATGACACGTACGTCATCTATGCCGTCTGCGTCATCCTGATATTCCTCATCCTGAGCTGCCTGTACGAGAGTTTCCTCGTACCCTTCTCAGTCATCTTCTCCGTCCCTGCCGGCATCATGGGAACGTTCGGTTTCGCATGGCTCTGGAACCTGGGCTACAATTGGAGCATCGAACTGGGCGGGCAGACCGTGCCACTGGGACGAATGCTGTTCATGGGACAGATTGAGAACAACATCTACCTACAGACAGGTATCATCATGCTTATCGGACTTCTTGCCAAGACTGCCATCCTGATTACCGAGTTTGCGCTCGAACGCCGTCGCAAGGGCATGGGCATCGTGGAGGCTGCGTTTGCCGCTGCAGAGGCACGTCTGCGTCCTATCCTCATGACCGTGCTCACCATGATATTCGGTATGATACCTCTCGTATTCGCTACGGGTGCAGGTGCCAACGGCAACCGCACCATCGGCATCGGAGTCATAGGCGGAATGTCCGTAGGCACCCTTGCCATACTCTTCACCGTGCCACTGTTCTTCATCATATTCGAGTATCTGCAGGAAAGGATCCGTCCGGCACAGATGGAAGAGGCTGACCTGCAGTTCATGAAGGAAAGGGAGAAGAGCCTGAAAGACAAGGAGAAGTATACAAACAAAGATAACAAGTAAGAGAGAACGATGAAGAAACTATTCATATATGCCCTGTCAGCTGCCATATTCAGCAGCTGCGGGCTTTACAGGAAATACGAACGTCCCACGGAAATCAAGACGGACGGCATCTACGGAGATGCCCAGGACGGAGACGACAAGGGAATAGGAGACTTGGAATGGAGACAGTTCTTCACAGACCCCGCCTTGCAAAGCCTGATAGAGAAGGGGCTTGCCCAGAACACGGACATCAGGAATGCCGACCTCAACATACAAAAGGCTCAATATGCCCTTCAATGTGCAAAGCTGGCTTACATCCCCACCATCTATTTCTCTCCAAGCGGAGCCGTCTCCAAGATGTACGACCCCTACAACAGGAGCGAGAACAAATCCATGACAAGCGGAAACTCCAAGACATACGAGTTCCCCGTATCTATGTCATGGCAGGTGGGCAGCATAGGTTACCTGAGAAACAACAAACTGAAGGCGGACGTATCGCTGCTCCAGCTCAAGAACGCCAAGCAAGCCATCCAGGCATCGCTCGTGGCAGGAATAGCCTCCATGTACTATAATCTCGCAATGCTTGACGAACAACTTGCACTGACCAAGCAGACACGGGACAACTGGGCAAAGTACCTTGAGATGCAGAAGCAGTTGATGAACGCAGGCCAAAGCAACCAGGCTGCCGTATCGAGCATAGAAGCTACATACTATAGTATATGCACCGGGGTAGAAAGTCTGGAAAGCACGATACGCAACATCGAGAATACACTGGGTACATTGCTGGGAGAGACTGCCACACATGTCAACAGGAATGCACTCAACACTTTCAAGGCTCCAGCCATACTTGCAACCGGCGCACCCATCAACATCCTCTCGCGCCGGCCGGACGTGAAGGCTGCTGAACTTGAACTGGCAAGTGCCTTCTATGACAAGAACATTGCCAAGAGTGCCTTCTACCCATCGCTCAACATCTCTGCCTCAGGTCAGTTCACCAATAGCGCAGGTGCGAAAATCGTGAACCCCGGCCTGATGATAGGTTCCGCATTGGCAAGCCTGACGCAGCCAATATTCCAGAACGGGGCCATCAGGGCTAAATACAAGATTTCCAAGGCTGACATGGAGATTGCCACCAACAATTTCCAGCAGGCCGTGATAGCAGCCGGCAATGAGGTGAACACCGCAATGGTGAACGTCAGGGATGCCGAAGCACAGTACGAGTTGTACTCCAAGCAAGTTGACGCACTCAAGATAGCCCTGGATGCCACGGAGAAGCTCTACGCCTCGACAAGTTCCAATTACCTGAACGTCATCACCGCACAGAACTCTCTGTTGCAGGCACAGATGAGCCTCATCAGCAACCGTATGGATGCCATCGACTCGACTATTTCGCTCTACCAGGCATTGGGTGGCGGCAGCGACGTCGAGTGACGAGAAGCAAGCGTTACAATCCTACCGTAGCGCGGAAGGCAACGACTTCCGTCTAAGAGCAAAGGTTCCCTCGGCGTAATGTCGGGAGAACCTTTTATAGTTGTATGCCACAAATCCGTACAAGGCAAGACTCTTCTGAAGACAAAAACAGTTATCTTCATTTGCGATAAGGTTAATAACCTTAACGCCGCAAGGTTAATAACCTTACTGCCTCAAGGTTATTAACCTTACTCTGAAAGAAGATACATAGACCCTTACATCCATAACATAAAAAAGCCACTCCCTCTTACCTTGTGTATGGCAAAGGGGGAATGGCTATGGCTACGCTTGTGCCTGCCTTGGTCAGAAAGGCAGGTCGTCGGTGGACGATGTATCGAAGGGACTTCCCTGAGTGAGGTCAGAAGGAGCCTGCTGCACCTGTGGCTGTGCAGGTGGAATGGGTGTAGTATCAAAGGTGGCACCACCCGTTGGCTGTGCAGCCTGTGTATTGCGGTCTACCCTATATGCACGAATGCTATTGAACCAACGTCCCTGATACTCGTGGGCGTCAATGTCGAAGGAGACGGTCAACACATCGCCCACGTTGATAGCGAACTGCGCTATCCTGTCAGCGCCAAAGACATCAAACACCATCTTGCGTGGGAACTGGTCCATGGTCTCAAGGACATACGAACCTGCCTTCCACTCACTACCCGTCCTGCTTGAAGTACCACTTCTCTCTGGCAAAACGGCAATAATCTTTCCAGTTAATTCCATTTATTCTATATGTTTGGTATGAATATTTTATACAAAGGTATTAAAAAAAAACGGATGTGGACATTTTCAACCGATAATTTTTGCCATTTGAAAGAAAATGCGTAAATTTGCCTTGCAATACATGATAAATTACAAGTTATGAATTTCAAGGTTTCAAGCTCGGCTCTCTACAACCGACTCACAGCTGCAAGCAAGGTAATGGTCAGCAAGAACTCAATGCCCATACTCGATTGCTTTCTATTTGACATACAGGATGGCACAATAACCATAACAGCCTCTGACAGCGAGAAGTATTTCATCACCACCGTACCATGCATAGAGCATGATGGGAATGCCACATTCTGCATCCCTGCCAAGACCATCATCGACTCAATCAAGGAGTTGCCCGAGCAACCTCTCAGCATTGGCTACAACCCAGACACAATGAAAATCAAGGGACACCACAACAGCGGCACGTTCGGCGTGATGTCCTTGGATGCAGCACCCTACCCCAAGACGCTTACGGTCAACGAGAACGCCATCCGTCTCAAGATGAAAAGCGAGACCTTGCTGAACGGAATCACCAGATGCCTCTTTGCTACGGCAAACGACGAGATACGTCTCGTGATGAATGGCGTATACGTGGACATCAAGCCCGACTGCGTGGTGTTTGCCGGCACGGATGGACGCAAGCTCGTAAGGAATACCGTACATAGCATACAGTCCGGACTAACGGCAGGCTTCATACTGCCCAAGAAGGTTTGCGCGATATTGAAGACACTGTTGGACAAGAGCGACACCGAGGTGGAGATTGCCTTCGACACGGAAAAAGCCACCATCACTACAGAGGACATGACGATGCACTTCCGCCTCATCGAAGGCAGGTACCCAAACTACAATGCCGTCATACCGCAGAACAACCCTTTCAAGGCCACGGTCGAGCGACTGACCCTGGTGAGTGCCCTCAAGCGCGTCAGCGTGTTCTGCAACCAAAGCAGCGGATTGGTAAAGCTGGAACTTGCCAACAACAGCCTGACCCTGACGGGACAGGACAACGAATACGCCACCAATGCTACCGAATACATGGTGTGCGAATATGACAGCAACCCCATCAGCATTGGCTTCAGCTGCCAATACCTTCTTGAGATAGCCTCCATCCTGGAGACAGACCAAATCACCGTCGAGGTAGCTGACCCAAGCAGACCTGGAGTGATTGTCCCCGCGGAAGACAATGCCGAGGATGAGGTACTAATGCTATTAATGCCCATGAGGGTGGAAGAATAATCGTTTGGTAAACGTCAGGATATGCAATGAAACTTAATCTCTGTAATCCCATAATTTTCTTTGACCTGGAAACGACGGGTCTTGATGTGTCAACGGATAGGATTGTGGAATTGTGCTACATCAAGGTTGAACCCAACGGAAACGAAGAGACCTGTAGCATGCGTATCAATCCCGAGAGACACATTCCAGAGGAGTCTTCTAACATACACGGCATCACCGACGAGGATGTCAAGGACTGCCCAACCTTCAAGCAGGTAGCGGCAAAGCTGTGGCACACATTCGAGGGATGCGACCTTGCAGGATTCAACAGCAACAAGTTCGACATTCCGATGATAGTGGAGGAATTCATGAGGGCAGGAATAGAAATCGACCTCAGCAAGAGGAAGTTCATCGATGTGCAGAACATCTATCACAAGATGGAACGTCGAAACCTCGTCGCTGCATACAAATTCTACTGCGGCAAGGACCTCACGGACGCACACAGTGCCATAGCCGACACCAAGGCTACCTACGAGGTGCTACAGGCCCAGCTGGACAAGTACCCGGACGAATTGCAGAACGACATCCAGTTCCTGTCCGATTTCTCAAGGATGGGAAACAACATTGACTTTGCAGGACGTTTCGTATACGCCGAGGATGGCGTGACCGAAATGGTGAACTTCGGCAAGTACAAGGGCAAGACCGTCAAGGAAGTGCTTGCCAAGGACCCGAGCTACTATTCCTGGATGATGCGTGGCGACTTCACGATGAACACGAAGCAGGTGCTTACAAAACTAAAGTTCAAGTATGCTTGAAGGCAAGAAGATAGTTCTTGGCATCACAGGAAGCATAGCGGCATACAAGGCGTGCATCCTCGTCAGGGGACTCCAGAAGGAAGGAGCAGAGGTACAGGTCGTAATGACTCCTGCAGCCAAGGAGTTCGTCACGCCACTCACGCTTGCCACACTCACAAGGAAACCTGTAATAAGCGAATTCTTTGACAGGCGCGACGGCACATGGCACTCACATGTAGACTTGGGCTTGTGGGCCGACGCTATGGTGATAGCACCTGCCACGGCAAGCACCATAGGCAAGATGGCTAACGGAGTGGCCGACAACATGCTCGTCACGACGTACCTCAGCATGAAGGCTCCTGTCTTCGTCGCTCCTGCCATGGACCTCGACATGTATGCACACCCCACCACACAACGCAACCTCGAAACACTCCGCTCGTTTGGCAACACGATAGTGGAGCCTGGCACGGGGTTCCTTGCCAGCCAACTTGAGGGCAAGGGCAGGATGCAGGAGCCGGAAAGGATAATAGAGGTGCTTGACCGTGCCCTCAACGACGACAAGTGCCTTGCAGGTAAGAAGGTCCTCGTCACGGCAGGACCGACATACGAGAACATCGACCCTGTGCGGTTCATAGGCAACTACAGCAGCGGCAAGATGGGATTCGCCCTTGCAGAGGAATGCTCCAGGCGAGGCGCGGAAGTATTCCTCGTAACGGGCCCGGTCACACAGCAGACACACTACCCCGGCATCAGAAGGATAGACGTGGAGACCGCACGGCAGATGAGCGAACAGGCTACCAGGCTGTTCCCCCAATGCGACGTTTCCATACTATGCGCCGCCGTGGCAGACTTCAGGCCGGCAGACGTGGCGACAAGCAAGATAAAGAGGAAGGGCAGGAACCTGACAATAGAACTGGAGCCCACCTGCGACATTGCCGCCCTACTCGGCTCCATGAAGAGGGAAGGACAGGTGATGGTAGGCTTCGCACTTGAGACTGACAACGAATCAGAGAACGCACACGCCAAGTTGAAGAAGAAGAAACTCGACTTCATCGTCATGAACAGCCTCAGGGACGAAGGGGCTGGGTTCAGGCACGACACGAACAAGATAACCATCATAGACAACGGAGGCACCACCGACTACCAGCTCAAGGGCAAACGTGAGGTGGCAACCGACATCGTAGACTACCTAACAAGATTCGTATGATGAGACATTCACGCATAGTTCTGCTGGCATGCGTCTTGGCAGGCTTTTGTACGGGCATATACGCACAGGAGCTGAATGCCAAGGTTAACATCAACTACAACAACGTAGAGAACACCAAGAGCGACGTCTTCGACAAGCTGAAGACCACTATTACCGATTTCCTCAACGAGCACAAATGGACGGAAATTCAGTTCAAGGAAGGCGAGAGAATCCAATGCAACTTCAACATCACTGTCAACACGTACAGCCCTACCGACAACTCGTTCACATGCAGCCTGCTGATGACGAGCAACCGACCCGTCTACAACAGCAACTACAACACAACGGCTTACTCCGTGAACGATACGGAATTCAACTTCGCCTTCAACGAATTCGACCAACTCGAATACCAACCTGGGCAAATCAACAACAACCTCGTAGCCCTGCTTGCCTACTATGCCTACATGATAATCGGCATGGATATGGACACTATGGCACCAATGGGCGGAACAGACTACTTCAACATAGCAGAGGAGATTGTCACAGCCGGAGAAAGCCTCGAATACCCGGGATGGAAGGCATTCGGCGACAGCAAGAACAGGTTTGGGCTCCTACACGACTACATCGACGGCTCGCTCGAACCTCTGCGCCAGTTCAACTATGTCTATCACCGCAAGGGGCTTGACATGATGGCGGAGAACGCCGATTCAGCACGGGCAGCCATAACGGATGGGCTCGACCTGCTGAGAGAGGCACACAAGGCAAAGACCATGAGCCATGTCACACTGCTCTTCACCGAATACAAGCGCGACGAACTCGTCAGCATCTTCTCGGGAGGCTCTGCCACCAAGGAGGAAAAGGACAAGGCATACGAGACTCTCTTTGCCATCGACGCCTCACAAAACGCAAAATGGGAAAAAATCAAGACCGGCAAGTAAGGGCGGGTAAATGCCCTGCCTCTTAGTACATACTCCGCCTACCACATGGCTGGAACCTACGTACAAGCAAGCCCATGGCGGAAGCACAAGGCAGGGACGAATTGGCATGACAACCACGACAAGAGAAACAACAGACGACCATATTTTTTATGCTCCAACGACTCTACATAAGGAACTTTGCCCTGATTAGGGAACTGGAAATCGAACTCGACAAGGGAATGTCGGTCATCACGGGCGAAACGGGTGCAGGAAAGTCCATCATCCTGGGAGCCATCTCGCTTCTGCTCGGACAGAAGGCCGATGCAAGGAGCATCCTCTCGGGCACGGAGAAGTGTACCGTGGAGGGTACGTTCAGCATCCGTGGACGCAACATCGAAGGCATATTCCAGGACAACGAACTCGACTACGACCCCGAGGAATGCGTCATCCGCAGGGAAATCACCAAGGCAGGCAAGAGCAGGGCTTTCGTAAACGACACACCCGTAAACCTTTCAACCCTGAAGCTGCTGGCTTGTCACCTGATAGACATACATTCGCAGCACCAGAACCTCCTGCTCGGCGACGAGGACTACCAGCTGGGCGTGGTGGACGTCATGGCACAGGACACGGAACTGCTCGACAAGTACCGCAGTGCCTTCAAGGCTTACAAGCAGACAGAGCAGGAACTGAGGATGCTTGCCGAGGAGGTGGAAAGGAACCGTAAGGAGCAGGACTACATGCAATTCCAGCTGGAACAACTTGAGGCTCTCTCGCCCAAGGATGACGAAGACGAGTCCCTGCGGCGGGAACTGGACGAGCTGAGCCACGCCGAGGAAATCAAGACCGTACTCTACCAGACGGCTGGGATGCTGTCCAACGACTCGGACGAGGGTGGCGTGGTAGAGCAGATGAGGCATATTGCCAACCAGCTGGGCAGCATATCCCCCTTCTTCAAGGACATCGACGAGGCATTGCAGCGAACAGAGAGCGCGCTTATCGAGATGAAGGACATCTGCTCGGATCTCTCCGGCATGGCAGAGGGCGTGGAATACAGCCCCGAGAGGCTGGAGGCAGTCTCACAGAGGCTCGACATGCTCTACACGCTGGAACAGAAGCACGGCGCAGCCTCGTCCACCGAACTGAAGGCTCTCATGGAGGACCTTAGGAGAAGGCTCGATGCCATTGCCGACGGCGAATCAGGCATCGCTGCCCTGCACGACAGGATGGAAGGGCAAGAGAGGGAGGCCAGGGAACTCGCCGAACAGCTGTCCGCCACGAGGTGCGCCGCCACCGAAGCCATAGAGCAATACATGGCAGAGACGCTGATGCAGCTGGACATGCCCAACGTCCGCTTCAAGGTAAGGATGGATAGGCAGCCCGAAATGAATCCCAACGGGACGGACACCGCCACCTTCCTGTTCTCCGCCAACAGGCAGACTGACCTGCAGAGGATATCGCAGGTGGCCAGCGGCGGCGAGATTGCCAGGGTGATGCTCGCACTGAAGTCCATGGTGGGGAAGCGCAAGGACCTGCCCACCATCATATTCGACGAGATAGACACCGGGGTAAGCGGAAAGGCGGCCGACTCTATGGGCATGCTGATGGAAGGGCTGTGCAACGGCTCCGACAGGCAGGTCATCGTCATCACCCACCTTCCACAGATTGCCTCCAAGGGCAGCAGCCACTACTGGGTGTACAAGGACGACGAGGAGGGGCAGACCCTGAGCCACATCAGGAAGCTGGACCCGGAGGAGAGGGTCATGGAGATAGCCCACATGCTGAGCGGCAACACCATGACGGAGGCTGCCATCGAGAACGCACGACAACTATTGGCAAGATGAAACAAGGCAAATACTTTTTGGCATTGGCAATGGCATTCATGGCCTATGTCCCAAGCGCACATTCGCAGAAATGGGTGAAGAAGGCAAGGAAGGCCCAGGTCACCGTCATAGCACGCACGCAGGATGGACAGCTGCGCGAGACGCAGGGCGTGTTCATCGACCATGAGGGTACCGTCGTCACCGACTACGACACCATGCGCGACGCCATCGGCGCAAGCATCCTCGATGCCGACGGCAAGGAATACCCCGTGGAATGCGTGGCAGGAGCCAGTGCACTGTACAATGTGTCGAAGCTGAAGGCTGCCACCAACGGGAAGAAGACCAACTTCCTGGAACTATCCGGGGCGACGCACGGCGACGGTACGGAGGTCTATGTCATGCCAAGCCCCAAGTCGGACAAGAAGGCTATATGCCAGACGGACACCATAGCCAGGTCGGAAGTCTTCAAGGAGAAGTTCGGCTACCTCACGCTCGGCAGGCAACACACGCCCAACGCAGCCGTCATGGATGCCGAGGGAAGGCTCGTAGGCTTGGTGCAGCCGCCTGCCAAGGAGGGTGCCGCCACATCCTACTGCATGGATGCCAAGTACACTGCCTCGCTTGCCGTGTCAGCACTCGACGCCGGCAACGACGACCTGAAGTCCATCCGCATCAGGAAAGCCCTGCCCTGGAAGGAGGCCGATGCCCTGACATACATATACCTCACCGCACAGAAGGACACCACCTTCTACCGACAGTACGTGGAGGAATTCATGGAGAGATACCCCGGCAACACGTCCGGCTACGTTGCCATGGCAGAGTACCTCGTCGGCAAGGGCGACCTGCAGTCTGCCAAGTCCACTTACGACAAGGCATTGGGCAACCCCGCCCTGAAGGCTGACGAGATACACTTCTCCCTGTCCAAGACGATATACTCGCTGAACTCGTCCCCATCGTACGAGACCTTCGGGGACTGGGACCTTGGCAAGTCGCTAGCCGAAGCCAACGCTGCATACGACTCCAACCCACTGCCCATATACGTCAACCAGCAGGCTGAATGCCTCTATGCGCTGAAGCGCTACGCCGAGGCAGCAGACAAGTTCGTCTCGCTCGCCGGCACTAACCTACGCTCGCCCGAGGTGTTCCTCTATGCCGTGCAGTGCAAGAAGGATGCCCAGGCACCGCAGGAGGAAATCATCGCATTGCTCGACAGCGCACTCAGCTGCTACCCCACCCCATATCCCGTGGCGGCAGCCAACACCGTCATAGTCAGGGCAAAGGCCCTCGCCGATGCAGGCAGGTACCGTGAGGCAGTGAAGGGATTCAACGACTTCGAACACCTCAACGCCGGCAAGGTGACGGCCAACTTCCACTACGAGCGCGAGCAACTCGAAATCAAATGCAGGATGTACCCGTCGGCACTCAACGACATCGAAAGCGCAATAAGGCTCGCTCCACGCGAGCCTCTATACCATGCCGAGGCAGCGTCACTCAACTACAGGGTCAACGACATCGAGCAGGCTATCCGCCATGCAAGGCAAGCCACCGAACTGGATGACTCCTTCGGCGATGCCCACCGAATCCTGGGAGTATGCCTCAACCAGGCAGGCAAGAGGGATGAGGCTCTACGCCACCTACAGCGTGCGGTGGAACTGGGCGACACCATGGCGCAGGGCATAATCGACAGGATAAAGGCAGGAGAATGAGCATGGCAAGCAGCAATGAGGATAGGCACGCTAACACCCCGAAGGCAGGAAACATCCAATCCACGGTCAGGCAGTACATGCAGGACTGGGACATGCTCCAGCCCGGGATAGGTCCCGTAGCCGTGGCTCTAAGCGGCGGAGCCGACTCCGTAGCACTCCTCAGGATTCTCTCTGCACTGGGAACCGACATCGTAGCCCTGCACTGCAACTTCCACCTAAGGGGCGAGGAGTCCGACCGCGACGAGCGTTTCTGCCTCGACCTCTGCAGCAGGCTGGGCATACGAATACACGTCAGGCACTTCGACACCACCCAACATGCACGCAACAACGGAATCAGCATAGAGATGGCGGCACGCGACCTGCGCTACGAATGGTTCTTCGGTATGATGCAGTCATTGGGAGCGCAATCCATCGCCGTAGCCCACCACAGGGACGACCAGGCCGAGACATTGCTGCTCAACCTCATGCGTGGATGCGGACTCAGGGGACTGGCCGGCATCCATCCCGTCAGGGACAGGGTTATACGCCCACTGCTTTGCATCGGCAGGGAAGACATCCTCGCGTACCTCTCGTCCATAGGGCAGGACTTCGTCACGGACAGCACCAACCTCGAACGCGATGCGCTGCGCAACGTCATCCGGCTGGACATCATCCCACGACTCAGGGAAATCAACCCCAGAATAACGGAATCCCTGTGCAACACATGCAGCATAGTCCGGGACTCACTGCCCCTCTACCTGCAAGGCCTCAGTTCAGAACTGTCCAAGGCTCATGCCACGGCAGACAGGCTACCGCTCGAAATACTCCGCCATCACCCCAACTCCCCCACCCTGCTCCACGAGTGGCTTCGGGGGAAGTCGTTCTCCCAGGCACAGGAGGGCGAGGTCTTGGCAGCGTGCCACGGCACGGCAGGCAAGATGTGGAGCAGCAACACGCATCGACTGCTCATCGACCGCGACTACCTCATGCTTGAGCCCATCGATGCAGAGACTGTGATTCCCACCCTCCGGCAGGAAATAGTGCAGGGCATCGGGGAGACGGGACCACACGTGGCATACTTCGACGCAGGGCTCATCCACGCACCCATCCTCGTACGACGCACCCGCCCCGGGGACAGCTTCGTCCCACTTGGGATGAAGGGACGTAAGTTGATCAGCGATTTCCTCACCGACCGCAAGGTTTCCCGATTCGAAAAGGAGAGGCAACTCGTCGCCACGTGCGGCAACGACATCATCTGGCTCATAGGACACAGGTCGGACAACAGGTACCGGGTCACCGACCGCACCACGTCCATCCTTAAGCTTACCCTCGTCAGATAGCAAGCAATCCCAGGAAAAACGTTTAATATCAGTTTTGGTCTTGTTTTTTTTAACAGAGATTATCAGCACAGATTATTCGTTTGAATTTTGAGGAGCGTAGCGACGACCATCATATAAAACATCCTCAGACTATTTTCAGTCGGATTTTCAGTTAGGATTTTCAATCTTCACAAATACGTGCCGACTGCCATTTCGCCCGCTGTAGGGTATTGATCCTTGATTATGACCTGACCGACGGCTCGATGAAGGTCAGCTACAAATAAAGGTGGTGTCACAAACTGGCACTGACCAATTCACGACACCCCTTCCTCAAGGCAAAATGTATGCTACCAGATATCTTCGTTGTCGTCGTCGGGAGTCTGGTTCCTAAGTTGGTATTGTTCCGACATCGCCAACATCCGATGGCTTTCCATCTCGTATGCCTTTGTCTCCGGCCTTTGATATTCCTTCTTCATCATATTATTTATCCCTTATTTGATTATCACTTTCTTTCCGTTCCTTATATAGAGCCCCTTGGCTGGATTGCTCACCTTGCGACCGCCGAGGTCGTACATGCTGTCGTCGGCATTGCCTGCGTTGCCCTGCGATGCTTCGTCCGTGACGGTGACGCACCTGATGCCCGTTGCATCGTCTTCGTCCTCCATGAATGCGAAGCCGCGGGCGTTGGCTGTCTCAGATGAAGCCACCTTCAGGTAAGCCTTTCCAGGCGTGACCTTGAGCTGTGAGCCGTCGCTGCTTGTCACCTTGCCAGCCTCATCCTTAATGACACCGAGATAGAAGCCGAGACCTTCCTTTGATGATACGTTATTATATGTAAGGCGGTAGAGCTTGTAGCCAGCATCGGCTGTGATGGTTTGGGCTTCAGATGGTGTTGCTACGAGGTTGGTCTCTTCTGCTGTTGCAGCAGTCAAATCATCCCCTATGTTCTTGGCATTCACGTATTCTCCGTCGGTCTTCAGCAGAACGCCTTCGCCCTTTGCCACTCTGTTGTCACTTCGCGGGGTCAGAGTCATCTTGCCGCTACTTACTGTAGCGTTATATACCGTTATGTCACCCGTAGGAACCATCAGCTCTGCGTTTGAATTCAGGTTGCTGAACGTAGCCCAGTAGGTATCGTTCGTTCCGTCCTGTGCCGCTCTTACGACCTTGTAGTCTGATAGCCAAACAGGTCGTTTGTCAACCCCGAGCTGCTGCCCCCAATTTGACCCAGGGTATGGTTTCCCATCTATTACCTTAGTGTACTGAGAGAGCAGGTAAGCCACCTCGCCGCTCTGGAACTGGTCGGATGTCTTGCCAGTAACATACTTGTCAACATATTCGTCAGATACCGAACCGACAAGGTAATAACAATTAATTAC
>SFXD01000131.1 GCA_004559785.1 bacterium
ACAAAGCCATCCTGCTCTACGATGCCAACGATGCTGAAGTGGTGACCACAGTAGCCGACTGCCTCCTCTCCGACCTCAAAGCCGTCACAAGGAAAACATTCACAAAATACCAAACCCTGCCCACCACAGCACAAAACCCCATCATCGTGGGCACCATCGGACAATCCGCACACATCGACAACCTCATCGCACAAGGCAAGATAGACGTGAGCGACGTCGAAGGCAAATGGGAAGCCTTTGGCATGCAAGTTATTGACAATCCCATGGAAGGCGTGGCAAAAGCACTCGTCATCTTCGGCTCGCAACCTCGCGCAACAGCTTATGGAATGTTCGAACTCAGCCGTATGGCAGGCGTCTCGCCGTGGATATGGTGGGCAGACGTCACACCTGCCAAGAAGACGAAGCTTTACGTAACGCCTGGCAGACGTGTCTTCGGTTCACCTTCAGTCAAGTTTCGTGGCATTTTCGTGAACGACGAGGACTGGGGCTTACGACCCTGGGGAGCAAGAAACCTCGACACGGAACTGGGCAACTTCGGTCCTAAGACCTACGCCGTCATCATGGAACTTCTGCTCCGCCTCAGGGCGAATACTCTTTGGCCTGCAATGCACCCAGGCTCAAGAGCGTTCTGGTATGAGAAGACGAACATCCCCCTCATCATGAAGTACGACATCTACATGGGCTCCAGCCACTGCGAACAGATGCTCTGCAACAACGAATACGAGTGGGAACGCTTTGGAGGTCATCGCGACAAGGACTGGGTTTGGCATTCGAACAAAGAGATGATTATGCGCTACTGGGCTGCTCGCATCAGCGAAAGTAAAGACAAGAACGGTATCTATACGCTGGGCATGCGAGCCGTACACGACGCTGGAATGAACGGCTACAACACCCTCGAGGAGAAGGTCGCCGCGCTGACCGACATCATTGCACACCAGCGACAACTCATCGCAGACAGCATCGGCGACCCAACAACCGTGCCACAAATCTTCATCCCCTACAAGGAAGTACTCACTGCATACAATGCCGGTCTGCAAATACCCGAGGACGTCACGCTGATGTGGGTCGACGACAATCACGGCTACATACGTCAGATGCCAACACCAGAAGAGCAGGCCCGTTCGGGCGGCAACGCCATATACTACCACCTCTCATATTGGGGCACGCCTGCCGGTTATCTCTGGCTCAGCACCATCTCGCCCTCGCTTTGCAGCTACGAATTGAGCAAAGCCTATAGCCAAGGCATGCGCAACCAATGGATCATCAATGCGGGCGACATCAAACCTGCCGAAGAAGAACTGGAGTTCTGCATGGACCTGGCCTGGGATATCAACAGCTGGCCTCCAGAGAAAGCACACAAATACACTCGGGCATGGGCAGCGAGAACCTTTGGAGAAGAGTATGCCGACGAAATCAGTGAGATAAAGATGGCTTACTACCGTCTTGGCATCGCCGCCAAGCCGGAGCACGTTCACCTCTGCTACTTCGACCACTCCAACGCACAAATAGATGCTCGCATCGCCGAGTATCAAGACATATATAATAAGGTAGTGGCGCTGCGCTCTCGTATCCCTTCCTCTCTCAGTAATGCCTACTACGAACTCATCGAATATCCCGTCCGTGGTTGTGCCGACCAGAACATCAAAATTCTCAGAGGACGACAGAGTTTCGTCTATGCCTGGGCAGGACAAGGCGAGAAGGCACTCTCATATTCGGCTGCCGCGCAAGCGGCCTTCGACGAGATTGTCACGATGACCGACAAGTTCAACACAGGCATAGCCGGAGGCAAATGGAACTACATGATGAGCTACAAGCCGAACAACATGAGCCAGCACCTGATGCCGTCTGTCGCCTCGGCAGCCGACGTGTCCGAAACCGAAAGCACCATCGTCCAACCGGACATCACAATTCTCCCTGGAGGCAGCTACAGTAGTGCAAGCAGCAGCGTGGTCAGCCTGACGGGATTAGGTCTTGCCGGAAGCACAGCAACCGTCTGGCCCTTAGATCTGACTGCCTATACTTCTTGTTCACAGGCACCTTATGCAGAATACTCAATACCCGTGCAAAAAGGACTCAACGTCATACAGGTGCGCTGCCTCCCGACCTTCCCACTGAACACGACATACGACCTGAGAGTTGGCATCTCGGTTGATGGAAAAACGCCCTCTGTCCTCTCTGTAAAGACAACAGCAATGACCACCCCTTGGGACGAAACCGTCGTGCAAGGATACATGCGTGCTGCCGTACATTATACCAGCACGAAGGACCAGACGGTGCCCGTTCGCGTCTATTTCATGGACCCAGGCTCCACCGTGTGTGCCATGGCAAGCATTCCATTCGGAAGCGATGCAGAAGACTTGACAACAACTCTTCTAACGAATGCAGACTTCGAATACAACTCCTCGGGAGCACTCAACCCACAAGGCAATATAGGGCGAGGAGTGCCTAAAGGCTGGACAGCGACTGGCAAGATGAAAGGCAACTCGTGGGGCGTCAACCAGGATGCCAAGCAGATATACGGCATCAACACCTATTGGGCGTCAAGCACACCTATGCCCGAAGTCTATGAGTTCTCACAAACTATTCCAGCCAGCAAGATAGAACCCGGCACATACCTGGTCAGTTGTCTACTGGGTGTACTCAAGGACAAACTAGGCACCTGCCGTCTCTTCGCCAATGACAAGGTTCAATACTACGGCAAGGAGAGCGATTATGTGTCAAGCGTCTTCACCCCTGGCGAAACGCAAACCTTTGCCAACTATGTCGGTTCGGGCGATGGCAGGATGATTCTCAAGCCCATGGAAGTCATTGTGACCGTTACCGAAGGAGAAGACCTGAATCTCGGCATCCGCACCAGCAACCACAGAGCCGACGGCTCACGCGTCACCAGCAACAACCATGGATGCTTCAAGGTGGACCACTTCCGCATCCAACGCATCGATGCAGAAGACCCAACAAGCATAAAGAACCCTCTGTCGAAAGCAAGAGAGGGAGCCGTTTACGACTTGCGAGGCCGTATGATAACAAATGGCAGATTACCCAGCGGCATCTATATCAAAGATGGACGAAAAAAGCTTGTCATAAGAAAATAACACACATAAACAATAAGAATCATGAAATCGAAATCACTCCTTTCCATGCTGCTTATGCTCTTCGCCCTCACAACCATGGCCGAAGACCTGAAAGTCGTCACCACCCCAGTTGACTGAGGCTTCACCATTGCCGGACAAGAAACCGCCAACAAAGCCATCCTGCTCTACGATGCCAACGATGCTGAAGTGGTGACCACAGTAGCCGACTGCCTCCTCTCCGACCTCAAAGCCGTCACAAGGAAAACAT
>SFXD01000002.1 GCA_004559785.1 bacterium
AGATGAGGTCTGAGCCTATTGTCGAGTAGTTTACCTTTGAGGTCGTTATCCTCTCCTGCCCGGCAACGACCCTGTTTTGAGTTTTGAGAACGATTTTACCCATTTTGTTTCAATTTTTAGTTAAACATGTTGTGTCATGACGGTGCAAAGGTACGTCGGAATTTTTATTGCCGCAAATTAAGGGCAAAATCTTGCCCGTCGGATTTTGCGTAGAATGTACTGGAATGTTAATGAAAATATCCCGAAAATCATTTTTATTTATAGCATAAAGTTTTATGCCGCCAGCATGCGAAAATGAAAATCTCTCAAATCTCTCAAATCTCTCAACTCTCAAAACACTCAAAAATCATGGGCAACGTCATCCCTAAAATTTATATATATTATATATTAAAATTTATTTATATAAATTTTAAAAAAGAAGAACCCCCTAATCTTTCCCCCCAATGAGAGATTTGAGTAATGAGAGATTTGAGAGATTTGAGAGAAAAATCCCAATAAACCATCGAATACACACATTTAACAAACCTTAACGTCTTTTGTTGTTTGTTTTGTAAAATTCTGCCTGCCTTTGCCCAAAATATATGAGACGCTTAATTAGGGAAAATCACTAACTTGTTTCGATTCTATTTGAAAAGACTGAAAAAGACAATTTCATAATTTCTGAGTTCATTGAACTAACTCAGGGGGAAGGTGAAAGACAATGGTTCATTTTCAAGTTATCTTTGATTTTCTGAACTTGACAGGATTGAAACTTGATATCAATAAAATCGTTGAATTGTTGTCAAGAGTTGATTGTGGCGGTAGGAAACAAACTTGATTTCAACTTTCAAGATTCTTTCAATCCTGCGCCCAATCGGGGGTGCAGGATATTTTTACTCAAATCTCTCAAATCTCTCATCTCTCAAATCTCTCAAAATACTCACTAATCACAAATACCTAACACCTAATCACATAATCTCCAAGCAAACTGGTTATACATCGATTACGAGACCGTCGTATGCGAGGTGGATGCCGGCAGGCAAGAGTGCGTCCTCCACGGAATGCAGTCCTACATGGTGGCTCAAATGGATGATGTAGGTAGGCAGGTTTGGCGACAAGCTGCGCGAAAAAGCAACCGCCTGTTCCACCGTCTGGTGGGTAGGATGCGGTTCGTGGCGCAAACCGTTCACCACAAGGAGGCGTATCCCCTTCAGCAACGCACGTCCTCCGTCGGGGATTGAAGTCATGTCGGTAATGTACCCCACATCCCCAATCCTGTAACCTAATATGGGCAGCTTGCCGTGCATGACGGGAATGGCCGTGATGCGTACGCCTCCCACGTCCACCGAGCCACCTCCCACGATTTCGTGCAGCTGCAGTTGCGGCACGCCCGGATACTTGTTCTCCACGAGGCAGTAAGGCAGCCTTTCGCGCAGATGGCGGCAGCTGTACGGGTCGGCATAGAGGGGTAGGTCGTGGACGTAACTGAAGGGACGCAGGTCGTCGATGCCCCCTACATGATCGTAATGCTCATGCGTGATGAGCACTGCATCCAGACTGCCGTCGAACCCACACCTCAGCATCTGCTCTCTGAAGTCGGGACTGCAGTCGACGAGGATGTTGCACCCGTCTTGCTGTACGAGGGCGGAGCAGCGCAGCCTCCTGTCGCGGGGGTCGCTGCTGTTGCATACCCTGCAATGGCATCCCACCTGCGGTACGCCGAAGCTGGTACCTGTCCCCAAGAACGTGATTCTCGTCATATCCTCCCTTTGCTAAATCCCCTTGTCGCCGGCTATAACATTCACCTCCGGCACCAGGTCGATGCCAAACCTGCCCCTGACGTCGGAACGTACGGCCTCGCACAGTTCCAGCACCTCCCGTCCCGTGGCACCGCCGTCGTTAACCAGTATCAGGGCCTGACGCTCGTATACGGATGCCCGTCCCAGCGAACGCCCCTTCCATCCGCACTGCTCTATGAGCCACCCTGCAGGAACCTTGTACATCCCCTCGCCGTGTGCATAGTAAGGCATGTCGGGGTTTGCCTCCCTAAGTAGTCCGAACTTGCACTCGTCCACTATGGGGTTCATGAAGAAACTGCCGGCATTCCCCCTCTCCGAAGGGTCGGGAAGCTTCTTCCTACGCACGTCCGCTATCACGTCGCGCACCTGCATGGCAGTTGCCTTGGCAGGGTCGATACCCTTGTAGGACATAATCTTCGAAAGCCCTCCATATCCCAGTCGCGGCACGAATGTCCTGTGCAGGCGGTACAGAACGTGGGTGATGGCATACTTGCCCTTGAGGGCATCCTTGAAAATGCTATGTCGGTACGAGTAGCCGCACTCGGAGTTGCTCCACCTTGCCGCTACGCCCGTTTCGAGCGAGATGCCCTCCACGCTGTCTATCACGTCGCAAGCCTCTACGCCGTAGGCTCCTATGTTCTGGACGGCCGAGGCACCTACCTGCCCTGGTATGAGCGAGAGATTCTCCAGTCCATGCCACCCCTGCCGCGATGCGTGTTCCACCCACCAGTCGTGTTCCTCGCCGGCTCCCACGCGAACCAATACCTCCTCCCCGTCATCGGACAGCACCTGCACGCCACGAATCTGCGAGCGAAGCACCACGCCGTCGTAGTCGCCGAGAAAGAGCAGGTTGCTGCCACTGCCTATGTGCAGCAGTGGCTTGCCGCGGAAACGCACGGCATACTCTTCCAGCAGGGCACACAACTCTCCCACGCTACGGTATTCGGCGAATGCGGCTGCCTTGACATCTATGCCAAAGGTGTTGTACGGCAAAAGCGATTTGTCTGTCTGGTATTCCATGAAACGAAGTTCATCCCCTCCCCGGATGCTATGTTGGTTGGACATTAATGAAATCAGTTCTCGTAGGCAGTCAGTTGCCATCCCCTGCCTTCCCTTTGGAAGGTGAAGATGTCCTGCAGCCCGTTTGCAGTGCCGCACTTCTCCATCACGACCTGATAGGCTCCATACCCCTGGCCGTATCGTATGTTGGAGATTACCCCACGGGGCAGTTCGGGGCAGAAGCTCCCCCACTGTTCGGCATCTATGGTGCCCTCTATGTACATGCTGTCGTCGTCGGGGTCGATGATGCTGATGCTGACGGGTTGTGCGACGTGCTGCATCTGGAAGAGGCTGTCCGTGCTGAAGCGCGAATAGAAATTCAGGAAATCGCCGAGACCCGTCATGTCCAGCCCTCCGTCCTGTACACGGCACAGCCTCCACTCCCCCTCCTCGCGGCAGAACAGGAAGGAGCGTACCACTCCGTTGTCCAGGTCGATGCGTTCGATGCGCACCGTGCTGTCCTTGTGCTCCTCGCCTATCTGGTGCACGTCTCCATACAGCACGGTGTAGTAGTCACCCTCCAGGAAGGTGAACTCGTCGTGCAGGTTGGAGGTCTCCATGCTTATCTCCTCTCCGTCAATCTTGTGCAGGGTCAACGGATAGCGTATGCGCTTGTAGAAGAACCTCCTGCTATGGATGAAGGCGTACAGGAAGTCGTCGAACGTCCCGTCTATCCTGTCCACGGTCTCCTCTATCTCCTCCTCCATTTCGGAGACGCTGTCCGTGAGCAAGGTGTCTATTGGCTCGGATTCCTCCACGCTCGGTGCCTTCCTGCCCCCTTCGTTGCGACAGGCGGACAAGGCAATAGTGAGGATAACGGGCAAAACACCCAGCCATTTCATGCGCATAAGCATAACTCTATCTTAAAAATCGCACAAAAGTACGCTTATTTTTTCATTTGTGGAGAGTTTTCCACAAGAAATGTGTAACTTTGCATAGTTTTTAGACAATTACCCACAAGATATGATAGAAAGAATTCAAGCTCTGATGCAGGAAATAGCCTCGTTGCAAGCCAAGGATGCGCAAGAGGCAGAGGCACTACGAATAAAATACCTCAGCAAGAAAGGTGTGATAACGGCACTGATGAACGACTTCCGCAACGTGCCACCGGAATTGAAGAAGGAGGTGGGCATGAAGATAAACGAACTGAAGAATGCCGCCCAGGAGAAGATAAGCCAACTGAAGGAGAGTTCCTCCGTGGCTGCCTCCGCCGCCGACAATGTCGACCTGACACGCACGCCATATCCCATCAAGCTCGGCACGCGCCACCCCCTGACCATAGTGAAGAACGAAATAGTAGATATCTTCAGCAGGTTAGGCTTCACCCTGGCCGAGGGTCCGGAGATAGAGGACGACTGGCACGTATACAGCAGCATGAACTTCGCCGACGACCACCCTGCCAGGGACATGCAGGACACGTTCTTCGTGGAGTCGCACCCCGACATCATACTCCGCAGCCATACGAGCAGCGTGCAGTCGAGGGTGATGGAGTCGACGCAGCCCCCAATCCGTGTGATATGCCCGGGCAGGGTCTATCGAAACGAAGCCATCAGCGCACGCGCACATTGCTTCTTCCACCAGGTGGAGGGACTATACATAGACAAGGACGTGAGTTTCACCGACCTTAAGCAGGTGCTGCTGCTCTTCGCACAGGAGATGTTCGGCCCCGACACGAAGATCAGGCTGCGCCCCAGCTATTTCCCATTCACGGAGCCAAGTGCTGAGATGGACATAAGCTGCCATCTTTGCGGCGGAAAGGGATGCTCCTTCTGCAAGCAGACGGGATGGGTAGAGATACTTGGATGCGGCATGGTAGACCCTGCCGTCCTCGAAGCCAACGGCATAGACAGCTCGGTATACACCGGCTACGCATTCGGAATGGGCATAGAGAGGATAACGAACCTGAAGTACCAGGTGAAGGACTTGCGCATGTTCAGCGAGAACGACGTCCGCTTCCTGAACGAATTCGTAAGCGCAAATTAGACATGTTCAATCCTGCATCCATAAAGGGGTGCAGGGTTATTTTCTCTCAAATCTCTCAAATCTCTCATCTCTCAAATCTCTCAAAATACTCACTAATCACAAATACCTAACACATAATCACTGTGTGAGGATTTTTACATAAAGGCGGGCATCGGTATATCCATTGTCCGCCTTCAACCATTCGTGGAGCGTACACGAGTGTCTGTACCCCGAGCGTGAGAACAGGGAGCATGCCCTTACGTTGTCCTCGGAGACCACGGCATAGAGCAGGTGCAGGCGCAGCACTGCCGTAGCATACCGTGATAGCAGCCGCAAGGCTTCGGAGGCATAACCCCTACCCTGCATCTCTGGCAGGATGACGATGCCCACCTCGGCACGCGAATGGGTATGGTCGAAGTCCTGCAGGTCAACGAAACCGACGGGTACTCCCTGACACGTACGTACCGTCAGCCGTAGCTGTCCGTCGGCATATATGTCGCCGCTGCTCTGCTCGATGAACCTGCCCAGTGCGTAACGCGAATATGGCACGTTCGAGTTGCCGTATTGCCAGAGGCTGGTATCGTTCTCCAGAAGATACATAAGGTCAATGTCTTCCGGTTCTACAGCCCTAAGCACGACCAGTTCGCCGTCAAGCAGTCCCATGTCCGTCCTCCGTCGTTAAGGATTCCGTATTGTCCTCCGTTTTCACAAGGTCATAATGCCTTATGAGCCACTGCCCATCGTGGGAGACGGTCTCGAGGAAGCATCGCCTACTATCGTCCTGCATGTGCAGTTCCCGCAGCATGGAGGATATGCTTTCGGAACGAAGGTCGTACCGCACATACCGTAAGACGGGAGACTTGTGGAGAAAGGGTATCTTCGACAGCATGTTGCCGTACAGGTCAAAGATGGCCCTGAACACCACGGCACTCCTTACGAGGAGTCCCAGCAACTTGTACCTCCTGCCATAGTGCTTGTTGAAGAATATCAGCATGGCGTTGTAGAAATTGTGGACGTAGCGATAGCTGCTCTTTACGGTACTCTCGCCCTTGTAATGGAGGATGTTCAGTGGCAGGTAGTAGTTCTGCCAGCCAGCCTCCAGCATTCGGTAGCTGAGGTCGATGTCCTCTCCGTACATGAAGAATGTCTCGTCCAGCAGTCCTATCTGGTCGAGAGCCTTTCGCCTCAGCATGTTGAATGCTCCGGATATTATCTCTATGGGGGCCTCCACGTCGGGGTCGAGGTATTGCATGTAGTATCTGCCAAGGACGCGGTTCCTGGGGAAAAGCGAGCACAAGCCGCTCATCTTGCAGAAACTCGTGAACGGCGTAGGGATGCCCCTGCGGCTCTCGAGGGCAAAACTGCCGTCGGCATTCAGCATCCTCACACCCGTGGCACCCACGGAAGGGTGCGAGTCGAGGAAGTCTACGCACCCCCTCAGCACGTCCTCCCCCACTATGGTGTCCGGATTCAGCAGCAGGACGTATTCCCCACTTGACTGGCGTATGGCCTGGTTGTTGGCGCGCGAGAACCCATGGTTGTCCCTGTTGGCTATGAAATGCACCTCGGGGAAGAGCGGGCGAAGGTAGTCGACGCTGCCGTCCGTGCTGGCATTGTCCACGAGCCACACCTCCGCGTCCATGCCCCCTGACGCACGCAGTACGCTGCGGATGCATTGCTCCGCATAGAGTCGCACGTTATAGTTTACGATTACTACACTCAGTTTCATGCCGTAGTTGAGATGCCTATTCCTCGTCCTTGGGCCACACGAACAGGTATGCCACCAACAGCATGGGCAGGCACCAAAGGACGTTTGGGTCGAAGTTTACAAAGTAATATACAATATCCAGACATGCCACCACTGAGACCATGCACACCCTGGCAAGTGTGCACATCCTCTTGTATCTGATGGCAAGGAATGCCGTCAGCAGCGATACCGCCACGAGGGCATAGTTGACGGCGTACTCCGCTACCGGGGTCATGGAAAGGTAACCCGAGAGCGGCCCATGCGACAGGGTATGCCACTCCAGCACGGCTGCCAAGGCAATCGTAGTTGCCAAGAGCGTGAGATATAATATCCTATTGCGCTTCATTCTTTCGTTTATACTTTGTTATATAATACCCTTTGAATCTATCTCTTATAATCTCTTGCGACATTACTGCATGTGCGCCCGACGGACAAGAGTGTCATTGCCTTCCATGGCTCCCGAGCCGTCAGGCCTCTTGCAAGGGAGTCCCCTCGCCCCCGTCAGGGACCATCACTTGGCGAACGGCAGCCTGCCCACTATGGCGCGCCCCAGCGTAGCCTCGTCGGTGTATTGCAGCTCGTCGTTCTGTGCCACTCCCCTGGCTATCGCCGTGATGCTTACACCCGTGTCCTGCAACTTGCGATAGATGTAGAAACTGGTGGCATCGCCCTCCATGGTGGGACTCAGTGCCAGTATCACCTCCCTGATTCCACCCTGTGCTACCCGGTCGACGAGGCTGGCTATCTCTATGTCCCCGGGTCCTACGCCGTCCATCGGGCTGATTATGCCGCCCAGTACATGGTACAGTCCCTTGAACTGCATCGTAGACTCCACTGCCATTACGTCGCGCACGTTCTCCACCACGCATACCATACCCCTGTCACGTCCGTTGCTTGAGCAGATGGGACACAGGTCTGCGTCGCAGATGTTGTGGCAGCACTTGCAGTACCTCACGCCGTGGCGCAGGTCTGTCAGGCTCTGTGCCAGTGCGTCCACCTCACCCTCGCTACGTCGCAGTAGATGCAGGGCAAGTCGCAGGGCGGTCTTAGTGCCGATGCCTGGAAGCCTGCTTATTTCGTTCACGGCACGCTCCAGCAGGAGGGATGGGTATTGGCTGTTGATACTTTGCATGGCTGTCGCTTGAAAGAATTGTCTAAACGGCTATAGCACGCCCTTGCTCGACGGTAGGTAGAAATGGGTTACGTCCCTCCTGACCGCCATCCTGATGCTACGGGCAAGTGCCTTGAAGATGCCCTCTATCTTGTGATGCTCGTTGTTGCCCTCGGCCTTGATGTTCAGGTTCATGAGTGCGGAGTCGGAGAGGCTCTTGAAGAAGTGAAGGAACATCTCGGTAGGCATCTCCCCTATCATCTCTCGGTGGAACTCGGCATCCCATACGAGCCATGGCCTACCGCCGAAGTCCAGTGCCACCTGGCACAGGCAGTCGTCCATCGGAAGGCAGAAGCCGTACCTCTCGATACCTCTCTTGTCTCCCAACGCCTTGCGCATGCATTCTCCCAGCACGATGGCTACGTCCTCGATGGTATGGTGCCTGTCGACGTGCAGGTCTCCGTTGCAGCGTACGTAGAGGTCTACCATGCCATGCTTGGCAATCTGCTCCAGCATGTGGTCGAAGAAGCCTATCCCGGTGGCGATGTCGGACTTGCCGTCACCGTCCAGGTTCAGCCTGACCTCTATGTCCGTTTCCTTCGTCTTGCGTACGACTGAGGCACGCCTCTCCCCGGCAAACAGGATGGCAGTGGCCTTCTCCCAGTCCATGTCCTCTCCCAGTATGATGCTGCGGCACCCAAGGTTGTCTGCCAGTTGGGCATCGGTAGCCCTGTCGCCTATGACCCACGAGGAAGCCAGGTCGTACTCGCCCGTCATGTACCGTCCGAGCATTCCCGTCCCCGGCTTGCGCGTGGGCAGGTTGTCCTCCGGGAAACTGCGGTCGATGTGGATGGCATCAAAGGTGACGCCCTCTCCTGCCAGTATGTCCAGCATCAGCCGGTGGGTGGGCAGGAAATCCTCCTCGGGGTAGCTGTCCGTTCCCAGGCCGTCCTGATTGCTGACCATCACGAACTCGAAGTCGGTGTGCTTCCTGAGGAAGGTGAGCGAACCTATCGCACCCGGCACGAAATGGAACTTCTCGAAGCTGTCAACCTGCTCGTCCTCAGGCTCGCGCAGGATGGTTCCGTCCCTGTCTATGAACAATGCTTTCTTCATGTCGTCTTCTTTTTCCTGCATTCCGATTCATACTGGCGCAATGCAGCCAGCAACTCGTTGTTCTCCTCCTTAGTGCCAATCGTTATGCGAAGGCACCCCTCGCACATCTGCACCCTGTTGCGGTTGCGTACGATGATGCCCTTGTCCACGAGGTAAGAGTATATTGCGTCGGCATCCGTAACCTTGGCAAGAAAGAAATTGGCGGCGCTGGGGTACACCCTCTGGCAGATGGGCAGTTCCTCCATGGCAGGCAGCATGTGTTCGCGCTCCCTGCATATCTGCCTGACGCGCCCCTCGGTGGCCGTCGCCTCATCCAGCATCTCCAGGGCCTTCTGCTGCGTCAGCGTGTTCACGTTGTATGGGTATTTCACTTTGTTGAAAAGGTCTATTATCTGCCGGCTGGCAAACGCCATGCCCAGCCTTATTGCGGCACAGCCCCATGCCTTGCTGAAGGTGTTGAGGACAATCATGTTGGGGAAATGGTCGAGGAAGAGCCTTAGCGGGGGCAACTGCGAGAAGTCGCTGTACGCCTCGTCCACCACCACGATGCCGTCGAACTCCTGCAGGATGCGTTCCACCTCCAGTCGGTCGAGGTCGTTGCCCGTCGGATTGTTTGGCGAGCATAGCCATATTACCTTGGTATAGGCATTCACGGCATCCAGCACCCTGCCGGCATCCAGTTGGTATCCATCGCCGAGTGTCACGGTGCGGTACCCGACGTCGTTCACGTCAGCACATACCTTGTACATGCCGTACGTAGGGGCTATGGCTACCACGTTGTCTACGCCGGGCTCACAGAATATGCGATATACGAGGTCTATGGCCTCGTCGCTGCCGTTGCCAAGGAAGATGCGTTCCGTGGGCACCTGCTTAACCTTGGCAAGACTCTCCTTGAGTCTCTCCTGCAAGGGGTCGGGATACCTGTTGTATGGAGCGTTGTACGGACTTTCGTTGGCATCGAGGAATACGTGTGCCTCCCTGCCCTTGAACTCGTCCCTGGCACAGCTGTACGGGTCCAGTTTCCATATATTGCCTCTTACCAGTTCGTGCAATTCCCTGGGCTTCACCACGCCTGTTCTCGCCTTGTCATAATCCCGGCTTGCCTTGTCCTGTCCTGCTGGCTTGTCGAAAACAACCATTGTCTATGAGTGTGTTGATACGTTATGAATGAATTATATATATTATATATAATGTGAGGCCTCATTGCTCGTCGAGCGACTGCACTCGCAGCGTCATGGCATTCCTGTGCGCCCGTAGCCCCTCCGCCTCGGCCATTGTCTCCACGGCCTTGCCTATGCTTCGTATTCCCGACGGGGTGATGTGCTGGAACGTTATCTTGCGCATGTAGCTGTCGATGTTCACTCCGCTGTAAGCCATGGCGTAGCCGTTGGTGGGCAGCGTATGGTTGGTGCCACTGGCATAGTCTCCTGCACTCTCGGGCGTGAGACTCCCGAGGAAGACGCTTCCTGCATTCACCACCCTGCCTGCCAGTCGCATATAGCCAGCCGACTCTATTATCAGGTGCTCGGGTGCATAGGCGTTGGTTATTTCCATCATGCCGTCCTCGTCCTTCACGAGGATTATCTTGCTGTTTTCCAAGGCTCTGGCTGCAATATCCTTTCGCGGCAAGGAAGCAAGCTGCCTCTCGATCTCCACCTGTACGCTCTCGGCGAGGCTCTCGCTAGTAGTAACGAGCATCACCTGGCTGTCCACCCCATGCTCTGCCTGGCTGAGGAGGTCAGCAGCCACGAAGGAGGGATTGGAAGTCTCGTCTGCCAGCACCTCGACCTCGCTCGGGCCTGCCGGCATGTCTATCGCCACGTCGTGGAGGCTGACATGCTGCTTGGCGCACATGACGTACTGGTTGCCGGGGCCGAATATCTTGTACACCTTGGGTACGGTAGCCGTGCCATACGCCATGGCCCCGATAGCCTGCACCCCGCCTATCTTGAATATCCTGTCCACGCCTGCCACCCGTGCTGCATACAGTATGCATGGGTTTACCTTGCCTTCCGGCGAAGGAGGCGTGCACAACACAATCTGGCTGCATCCCGCTATACGTGCGGGTACGGCAAGCATGAGCACCGTGCTGAACAAGGGTGCCGTGCCGCCCGGTATGTACAGTCCCACCTTCTCTATTGGGACAGGCTTCTGCCAGCACTCCACGCCTTCGGTGACGCTTACGTGTACACCTTCTGACAACTGTGCTGCATGGAACTTGGAGATGTTGGCATGTGCTATGGCTATGGCTTGCCTCAGTTCCTCGCCTACCATTGCCTCGGCCTCGTCCATCTCCTTCTCTGTGACGGCAAGTGATTTCAGCCTTGCGTGGTCGAAACGCTCTTCGTATTCCGTAACTGCCTCGTCGCCCCTCTCCCTGACGTCCTTCAATACGGCGGCAACCGTAGCGTTCAGGTCCGTGGCGTCGTGCAGCGGCCGTTCCGTCAACCTTGCAATGTCCTGCCTGTCTGGGTATCTATATACTTTCATTGTCGTGTCAGTTTTGTCGTTGCCGTGAAGCTCAGAGTATCATCTTCTCTATCGGCACCACGAGGATGCCCTGTGCTCCGAGTTCCTTCAGCTGTCGGATAATCTGCCAGAAACGTTTCTCGTCTATCACGGTATGGATGCTGCTCCATCCCTCGGTTGCCAGCGGCATCACCGTCGGGCTCTTGGCTCCTGGGAGCACCGAGACCACGTCGCCCACCTTGTCCGTGGGAACGTTCATGAGCACGTACTTCTTGTCCTCGGCATTCTTCACGGCCTCAATGCGGAAGAGCAGTTCCTCCAGCACGGCACGCTTCTCCTCGTCCATGCCCTTGTTGCCTATTAGCAGTGCCTCGCTTTCCATCACCGTCTCCACCTCCGCGAGGTTGTTGCTCACGAGTGTCCCGCCACTGCTCACGATGTCGAATATGGCATCAGACAGCCCAATGCCTGGGCTTATCTCCACGCTGCCCGTTATGACATGTATGTCGGAGGTGATGTGATTCTGCTGCATGAAGCGGCGCAGGATGCCCGGATATGAAGTGGCTATCTTCTTTCCCTCGAACCATTTCAGTCCCGTATACTTCACGGACTTGGGTATCGCCAGCGAGAGACGGCACTTGCTGAAGCCAAGCGGACGGATGACGTCTGCGTCCTCCATGCGCTCCTCGAACTCGTTCTTGCCCACGATGCCGAGGTCGGCCACGCCTGTTGCCACGCTCTGCGGTATGTCGTCGTCACGCAGGAACAACACCTCGATAGGGAAATTCGTACTCTGCACCAGCAACGTCCTCTTGCTGCTCGGAATCCTGATGCCGGCCTCGGCAAGCAGGTTCATCGTATCCTCGTATAACCGTCCCTTGGACTGTATCGCTATTCTCAACATTGCGTATTCTGTCTGTTTTCTGTTTTACAATCTATATTACCTAAGAAATGAAACTGTCTATTCCCCGATGAACGACGGGCACAAATCCCATGGGGCGTGCAAAGTTACGAAACTTCACCTGCATTGGCAAATGGTTTGCTCAAAAAAATACCCTTCCGCTCAAGGATGCAACCTGTGGATGATGTACGAGCGCATGATTTCTATAGCCTTCCTGTTAGCTCCACCCATGGGTATCACAAGGTCGGCATAGCGTTTGGTAGGCTCGATGAAGTCCTCGTGCATTGGCTTCAGCACGTCCAGGTATCGGTCTATCACCATCTGCGGCGTCCTGCCCCTTTCGAGAGTGTCGCGCTGTATTACCCTTATCAGCCTCTCGTCCGGGTCGGCATCCACGAAGATCTTCAGGTCCATCAGTTCCCTCAGTTCCTTCTTCCACAACGCCATGATACCCTCGATGATGATAACCTCGCACGGCTCTATGTGCACCGTCTCGGGCAGTCGGTTGCAGATGAGGTAGCTGTAGGTAGGTTGCTCGATTGGCTTGTGCTCTCGCAGGTCCTGTATCTGCCGGGTGAGCAGGTCCCAGTCGAAGGCATCGGGATGGTCGAAATTGATTTTCCTACGCTCCTCCATGCTGAGGTGCGTATTGTCGTTGTAGTACGAATCCTGGGGGATCAGAGCCACCTTGTCCGTAGGCAGAGCCTCAAGAATCTTCTTCACCACCGTGGTCTTGCCCGAACCAGTACCCCCTGCTATACCTATTATATACATTGCCTATTTGTATTGATATCATGTAGAATGTTATACAAAGTTAAACATTTTCCTTTGATTTGCCGATATAATGAGAGAAAAATATTGCTGAAATGTTACAATTGGACATACAAAGGCATAATATTGGTATGGCTCTGTTGATATATATCAATAAAAGGGCAGATTTTACGTATTAGTAGAAGCAAAATTTTTGTGTTTTCAAAAATCGCCATACCTTTGCATCAGAAAAAGGAAACATAGTGTTGTTAGTTTTAGTTTAAGGTTAAAGAAAGTTTTTAGGTTAATTAGTTAAGGTAAAAGATTGTTACTTTAAAAGACGCGAGGTCTGCCGTGAGGTAGGCCTTTAGTTTTTCTTGTGGTTGAGGGAGAGTGGGTCGGCGGATTTCAGGAAGTGGCTTGGGGCGATTTGTGGGGACAGAGGGAGATGTACGAAACCACAAGCTCCATGTGCGCTTTTTTAGCTTTTTGAGCGTGTGCGTTTTGAGCGTGGATGAACGATACGGGTTATATGCAAGCCTTCAGGATATAATAGGCTACCGGCACCAACAGGCTTGGCAGTAGGTTGATTGTCTTGCAGTCCTTGATTCCAAGTATCGACAATCCGGACGAGACGATGAGGACGCCTCCTACGATGCTGATTTCGTTCCTCAAGCCTTCGGGCATTGCAGCCTCGAAGATATATGCAAGCAGATAGAACATGCCTTGCCAGCAAAACAATACGGGGGCCGCCAATATCATGATCCATCCGTAGGAGGCCGCCAGTATGGCAGAGGTCACCAGGTCGAGGGTGGCGTTGGTGTAGAGGTACGAGTTGGCAGGCTCCGATATGCTCCAGCCATGTGACGGGGACATATACGACAGCAACGGCCCTACGATGCTGAACGTGCCTATGCAGTATAGCAGCAAGCCGGTAGACAGTCCGTTGACGGACTCCTTCTTGTTGCCGGAAAGCCTTTCCACTCGTTCGGCCAGCCTTAGCCTGGTGCCTATTACGCCTCCCAGGGTAAGGCTCAGGATGAACAGGACGGGGAAGTCGCTCTTGCCAATGTTAGACAACGTGGCATTGCTGCCCAGGAGCAGGCAGCACAGCCCCAGCGCATTGAACATCGAGGTCTTGTACCTCTCGCCTATCCCGGTTCTCACCATGGCTCCGAATGCGGTGCCAACTATCAGCGTCCCTGTATTTACTATGGTACCTAACATACTAAAGGGGTGTACACGTTAAAAAATTTGCCGGCGTAAAGTTATGTACATTTTGCGTCTTTGTCACACTTCTCGGCCTGGAAATATTGCTTATGCGCGCATAATTGCACTGGGAGCGGCACGACGAGGGCCAGAAATGCTACTTGTTTTCTTGTGCGCACTTTTCCGCCTGTACCACGTTGATGACGTAGTCGCCTACCTTCTCGCACTCTGCTATGAAGTCGTTGTAGAACGTGCCAAGCCTATAGCTGTACTTCCCGGAGTTGACAGCCTTGAGGTTCTCCTCCCTGCATGCGTACCTGAGGTCGTTGATCTGCTCCTCGGTTTTGTAGCAGGGCGTCAGGTCTATGTTGTCGTGGTGCTCCTCCGTGATGATGAAATACATCTGCGACAGGGCCTTGTCCGTAAGGTCTATCATCCTCTTGATGTCTGCCATCTGCAAATCCGTAAAGGCGGACTCCTCCAGCTTGCGCTTTCTCGACAGTGTCCTGGCAAGATGGTACATAGAGTCGCCGATGGACTCCAGTTCGTCTACTTCCCTCAGCATCTGTGTGATATGGTTCTTCGAGAACGATGATAGCCTGCCCTCGCTCACTTGCCTAAGGTAGTTGGCAATCTCGTTCTCCATATTATCGGTAATCTGCTCGTAGTGTTCGATGCGCTTCAGCATCTTCTCGAACTCGGTGTCCTTCTCTGTCGTAAGTGCGGCATATACCATGCCAAGCATCTTGTGGCAGCGTTCCGCCATTACGCCCACCTCGTTGCGTGCCTGGAAGATAGACAGCTCTGCCGTGGAGAGCAGTCCGCCGGAGATGTACCTCAGTCCGTGTTCCTCCTGCTCGTCCCGGGACGGAAGCAGCTTGCAGACGAATTGTTCAATCTGCTTTACGAAGCCTATGAGCAAGAGGGTGTTGAATATGTTGAACGCCGTGTGGAAAGTAGACAGCTTGAACAGGTTGTTGCCCCCTGCCATCAGGACATTGTCAACGAACCAACTGACGGCATTGCAGAACGGATAGAACATGGTCAGCACGACGATAACGCCAAACACGTTGAAGAACATGTGGGCGAGCGCAGCCCTTCGTGCCTGGGTGTTGCCCGTGAGGGAGGCTATGAAGGCCGTAATCGTAGTGCCTATGTTCTGGCCCATTGCCAACGCCGCTGCCTGTTCGAGCCCGAAGCCCGGAATCTGCATGTCGAAGAGCATGAGGGTAATTGCCATGGTGGCGGCGGATGCCTGTACGAGCATGGTAACAAGCGCGCCTACTACGACGAACAGTATTACCGTGAGGAAACCTCCGCCCGCCACGTCGGCAAGCATGGTGGCCACCAGTTGGCCTATGTTGAGTTCGGAGGCTGAGGTTTGCAGGTAGTTCAGGCCCATGAATAGGAACGCAAAACCAAAAATGAATTCCCCGACGGACTTGCGCTTGGATATGCTGCTGAAGATAAGGGGGATGCCGACGGCAAGCAAGGGAAGCGCCAAGGCTACGATATTCACCTTGAAGCCTATGGCGGATATTATCCAGGCCGTAACCGTGGTGCCTACGTTGGCTCCCATGATTACGCCTATTGCCTGCTGCAGCGACATCAATCCTGCGTTTACGAAGGACACCACCATGACCGTGGTTGCCGAGGACGACTGTATGAGGGCTGTGACGGCTATGCCTGTCACCACTCCCATGAAGCGGTTCTTGGTCATGGCTGCAAGGATATTCCGCAACCTTTCACCTGCAAACTTCTCCAATCCCTCGCTCATGGTCTTCATGCCGTAGAGGAAAAGCCCAAGTGAGCCCAACAGGGACAGGATATTGACGATTGTATTCATGCTTACATTATTTATTATATGATTAATGACCTTGTTTCACGATATTTGCAAATGCCCGACCTCACTTTCCTTGCGCAAATCACGTGGCAAAAGTATTGCAAATATGTTACAAATATGTTACAGGATGGTAAATTGTGTGGAAATTGCCCACAATTTTTACTTTAAGGATGTGTGCAATACTCCCAGGGGACGCTGGCAAGCTAACATGCGATGGGGCGATGAATAAAAATATTGGGGTGTGTAGATACGAATTTAAAGTAAAGTAAAGCCCATTTTCAGTTTTTTTCTTTACCTTTGTCTGCGAAATGAAGATATTTGGCATAGGAATGAACTACCTGGAGCACAATAAAGAGCTGCATGGTACGTTATTAGATATAGAGGAGCCAGTGGTTTTCACCAAGGCCGATTCATCGTTGCTCACTGGAGGCAAGCCCTTCTTCATCCCCGAGTATACCAAAAGATGCGAGTATGAGGCAGAGCTTGTGGTGCGCATCAACCACCTCGGGAGGAGCATTCCAAAGAGGTTCGCACACAGGTACTACGACGAGGTGACGGTGGGCGTGGACTTTACGGCAAGGGACCTCCAGCAGCAATTGCGCGCAAAGGGCTTGCCCTGGGACATCTGCAAGGGATTTGATGGTAGCGCTGCCATCGGGGAATGGTTGCCTAAGGAGAGCCTACCGGAAATACAGGACCTGCATTTCTCACTTCACGTCAACGGCAAGGAGGTACAGGGCGGATACACGGCTGACATGGTTTTCGGGGTCGACGACCTGATAAGCTACATCAGCAGGTTCTTTACGCTGAAGACTGGCGACATAATCTTCACAGGTACTCCGGCAGGCGTGGGGACTGTAAGATTGGAGGATCATCTGACAGGCTTCCTCGAAGGAAGTAAAGTGTTGGAGTTTAACGTTAAATAAGTAACAGATACGTACTGACATACATATATATACGACCATGATGAAACGATTGATGACATACGCCATACTGTCACTAACCCTATCCGTCGTGACAAGCGCCGCCATGGACGATGGTGAACTGAACATAACTAACATTGACTGGAACACGCTGAAGGTTGACTCCTTCCCACCAGTCTACATGGAGGTGGTGCCGCTGGAAACCGACTACACGGCGCACGACTACAGGGTGGAACTGGAATACCCGGAATACGTCGCCCTCACACCTTCCGAAGCAAGGATGGCGGAGAGATACGACAGCCTGATAGGCGAGAGCATAGAACCGGAGGCTTTCGTTGGCGTAGAGCGCAAGAGGGGGCTGCTCGACATCTCGTTCATACCCTTGATAAAGAGGGACGGCAAGTACATGAAACTGGCAAGCGCACAGATTTCCATCAAGCACACGCCCAAGCCAAGGAGGACGGAGACAAGGGCAAGCGCAGACGAAAGGTATGCGGCTCACTCCGTGCTGAAGGACGGAAGATGGGTAAAGATAAGCATCACGCAAAACGGCATGTACCGCCTGACACGGAAGGCGTTGAAGAACATGGGGTTCTCCAACCCGCAGAACGTGCACCTGTACGGCTACGGAGGCCATCAGCAGAAGGAACTGATAACGGTAGGAAGCCACTACGACGACCTGGAGGAAGTACCTCTTTACTACAGCAGCGGCACGGATTCGTGGCTTTTCTGGGGAAACGGACTCGTATACTGGGACGGCGACACAAGGGTGCGCAATGCATTCGCCACATCTGCCTGCTACTTCCTGCGAGAGGAAAATTCGCCTTCGGCTATAGGGACAATCGATAGCTACGACGGCACGGCAACAAAGTCGTTCGACTACTACCGCGAGCATATCCTGCACGAGAGCGAGGAATATGCCTGGTACCATGCAGGACGCACACTCGTGGAAGAATACAATTTCAAGAACGGCTCGAAGACCTTCAACCTCTCTACGCCAAACCCCGCATGCGACAGCATAGACCTTACCATCGTATTCACGGCCAACTTTCCCCTGGAGACCCGAATGACGCCGTCCGTGAACGGCACGACGCTGCCGGGCATCACAATACCAAAGTCCGAGACTTCTTCTTACACGTACGCGGCTTCTTCCAAGAAGACATACGTGGTAAGGAACAACGGCGCGGCCACCACGGAATGGACCGTGAGGATACCCCAGACCCCCGGCGTGGACTCAAGGCTCGACTACATAGCCATCAACTACTACAGGCGGCTGCAACCCAATAACGGGCAAGTGTCTTTCACAAGCCCATATACCATGCCATGCCAATTCGAAATCTCTGGTACGGGACTCGTCGTAATGCGCACAGGAATGCCTGGCGACCCGGCAGTCGTGGTGAACGGAAGCCAACTGAGCGGCAAGTACGTCGTGAAGGTCGAGGACCCTACCAGGCAATACGTGGCTTTCGACCCCAACCACGCCTTTCCCGAGCCCACGATTGTGGGTGACGTTCCCAACCAAAACCTGCATGCGACGGACAGCCTCGACATGGTGATAATCATCCCTGCCAACAACAAACTCCTGGCAGAGGCAAAGAGGCTGGCAGAGGCACACGTCCGATACGACAGCCTGAGGGTCGGGATAGTGAACGCGAGCCAACTTTACAACGAGTTCTCAAGTGGGACAAGGGATGCCACGGCGTACCGCAAATTCATGAAGATGCTTTACGACCGCGCGGAAAGCATCGACTGCGCCCCGAAATACCTACTGCTCATGGGAGACTGCGCCTGGGACAACAGGATGGCATCGAGCCAATGGCGAAGCAAGTCGCCTGACGACTACCTGCTGTGCTACCCCAGCGAGGAGAGTTTCAGCGACACCAAAAGCTACTGCATGGAGGACTACTTCGGACTGATGGATGACGGCGAGGGTGGCAACCTGCTCAGGGACAAGTCCGACCTGGGCATAGGACGCTTTCCCGTCACCAATGCCACCGACGCAAAGACTATGGTTGACAAGTCGATTGCTTACATCAGCAAGGAAAATGCCGGACAATGGAAAAACCTCGTATATTTCATGGGAGACGACGGCGACGAGAACGGACACATGAAATATGCCAACGAGGTAGCGGAAAAGGTCAAGTCAAACAATCCCGAAATGGAGGTCCACAAGATTATGTGGGACACCTTCACGCGAGTCGGCTCGGCAAAGAGCAACACTTATCCGGAGGCTACGGCATTGATAAAGAAACTAATGGACTCGGGGGCAATGGTGATGAACTACACCGGGCACTCCTACGCATACGGTCTGAGCCACGAGTACGTCATCCTGCTCGAGGATTTCAAGCAAGCCAAGGGTACACGCCTGCCTCTATGGGTAACGTGCTCCTGCGATGCCATGTCATTCGACGGGCAAACGGAGAACATGGGCGAGGGTGCCGTGCTGAACCCCAACGGAGGAGCGGTGGCTTTCTATGGTACGGCACGCACCGTATATGCAAGCCAGAACATGTACATGAACACATATTTCATGCAATACCTGTTCGGCAAGAGCAATGGCAGGCGCAACCGCTTGGGAGATGCCATCCGGCTGGCAAAAAGCAGCATCATCTCGAGCGGAAAGGAAGCCGGCTACAAGGAGAACAAACTGCAATATGCGCTGCTGGGAGACCCTGCCCTGGTGATTGGAGCACCCGAGTACAGGGTAAGGCTCGACAGCATAGACGGCACCAAGGTTACAAACTACGCCTATACAAGGCTGAAGGCAGGGCAGAAGGTGAGGATCTCGGGTCACGTCGAGGACGGTAGCGGCAACGAGGCAACCTCATACGACGGCATAGTCTCGGTCAGGCTTTTCGACAGCGAGGAGAACATTGTATGCAAGAACAACGACGGTGCCACTGTCCCGTTTGAGTTCGCCGACCGCGAGAACCTGCTCTACGACTCGCAGGACAGCGTCTCCGGCGGACGGTTCGGAATGGAATTCGTCATTCCCATAGACATCAACTACAGCGACAAGACAGGAAGATTTGTCTTCTATGCCATAGACAACGGACACACGACGGAAGCCAACGGGTATAGCGAGAGAATCACCCTTGGCGGCATAGCGGAAGACCTCGGCTACGACCAGGAAGGACCAGACATATTCGCATACCTGAACGACGAGGGATTCAAGGACGGAGACGTCGTCAACAGCACGCCATACTTCGTGGCACGCATCGCGGACGAGAGCGGAGTCAACTCCAGCGGAAACGGCATAGGACACGACCTTACGCTTTGCGTGGACGGCAGGGCAGACATGACCTACGTGGTCAACGACTACTACGTGAGGGATTTTGGCGATTTCACGAAAGGAACCCTCGCATACACGATTCCACGCTTGGAAGAGGGTCCCCATAGTGCTACAATCAGGGCATGGGACGTTCTCAACCACACTAATACCAGGACGATAAACTTCGTCGTAGACCCAGCAATCAAGCCCAGCATACTCAGACTAACGGCGAGCAACAACCCGGCAACGGAGTCCACCACGTTCCTCGTCAGCTACGACATGCCTGGCAGCGAATGCACATTCACCATAGAGGTGTTCAACTTCATGGGCAGGTTGGTCTGGAGCAAGACGGAGACTGCAAGTTCGGAGCAGAGCCTCTATTCCCTGCCATGGAACCTCACCAACGGCAATGGGGCAAAACTCGGTTCCGGACTTTACCTGTACCGTTGCACCATGCACAGCGGAGAGAGCAAGAAGGTGTCTGAAACACAAAAATTGATTATCCTGAACAATAAATAACGCAATTTCGCAGTTATATATAATAGTATGCAGACAAGATTATTCAGACAGATAGCATTAGCAGCGGCAATCCCTGCCGCCATGGCAGTGACAAGAGCACAGGACAAGCAGAACATGTTCAATCCCGTGAACACCAGCGTAACCTCCCTTGCCATTGCACCTGATGCAAGGGCCGGAGCCATGGGAGACGTGGGAGCAGCCACCGAGGCTGACGTAAACTCGCAGTACTGGAACCCTGCCAAATACCCATTCAACATAGCAAGGGCAGGACTTGGCGTGAGCTACACCCCATGGTTGCGCAAACTGGTGAATGACATCAACCTTGCCAACCTGACGGGTTTCTACCGCATCGGAGACTATTCCGCCGTACAGGCATCCCTGCGCTTCTTCAGCCTCGGGGACGTGTACATAAGCGGAATGGACGACATGACGGTCAATCCATACGAATTTGCCTTCGACGTGGGCTATAGCCGGATGCTGAGCGAGTGCTTCTCGATGGCAGTGAACATGAGGTTCATATATTCGGACATCAAATACGACTATACGGCCGAAAGCAGCGCCGGAAAGGCCTTTGCAGCCGACATCGCCATGTATCGCCTTGGCTACTTCATGATGGGCAACAGGGAATGCAGCTTCGCATGGGGTATCAACATCAGCAACATAGGTAGCAAGATTTCCTTTGGAGGTGACGACAACTCGGAGTTCATCCCCACTAACCTCCGACTCGGCATCAACCTCACAGTTCCCTTCAACGAGTACAACAAGTTCAGCATCGCAGCAGACGCAAACAAACTGCTCGTACCCACCTACCCCAAGCAGGAAGAGGACGAGAGCGACAACGACTATACCGACCGCGTCCAGAAGGACTACTACGACATCTCGCCCATTGCAGGAATATTCAAGAGTTTCGGCGATGCTCCCAATGGATTCAAGGAGGAAATGGAGGAAATACAATGGAGCGTCGGGTGCGAGTATACGTACAACGACCGCTTCATGCTGCGCGGAGGCTACCACCACGAAGCCGCCAACAAGGGCAACCGGAAATACTTCACGGTAGGAGCGGGCTTCCACATGAGTGTGTTCACCATAGACGCAGGCTATGTCTTTAGCACGAGCAGCACCAACCCCTTGGACCAGACCATGCGCTTCTCGCTCGGCTTCGACCTCGACGGACTGAAGGATCTCTTCGGAAGGCGCAGGAGGTGAAACGAGAGGGGGATTTCCCCTCTCTTTGGCACGCCCCCCTTCGAGCCGGCAAAAGGACGGACGGAGGGGCACAGCCGTCACGGCTGCTCACGGCAGATCAGCACCGTGGCATAGGCGGAGATGCCTTCTTCGCGCCCGGTGAACCCGAGCCTCTCCGTAGTGGTAGCCTTGATGCTGACGTCGTCCGCGTCGATACCCATCACGGAGGCGAGGCATTCCTGCATGGCTGGTATTTGGGCCTTCAGCCTGGGACGCTCCGCGCACACGGTGGCATCGACGTTACCCACCCTGTAGCCCTTGCCGCCTATCAGCGCGACGGTCCTTGCCAGCAAGACCTTGCTGTCCACGCCGTGAAATTCTTCGCTGTTGTCGGGGAAGTGGTAGCCGATGTCCCTCATGTTGGCGGCTCCCAGCAAGGCATCGCAGACGGCATGTATCAAGACGTCCGCGTCGCTGTGCCCCTCGAGCCCGTGGGTGTGTGCTATCCTGATCCCGCCGAGCCAGAGCTCGCGTCCCGTCACCAATTGGTGTACGTCGTATCCGAATCCTACCCTAATCTTCATGTGTGTGTATGTGTGTTGGTTGGTAATTTCTTTTCTTCTGACATGCGTCCTGTATTTTTTTGCCGATCCCATAGTAGCCGTTTTCCACGATGCTTTGCCATACGCCTTGCGGCAGTCCCTGGCCATGGTAGTCCGGTGACTGCATCCTGACCCTCAGATCCGTAGCGGATATGTCCATCAGGGGCGTGCATACGGCCTGCACGGCATCCGGCAGGTCGCGAAGGACGCAGCCGGGGCGTGGGAGGACGAGGATGCGGTGGTGGGCCAGTATATCGTCATGACGGTACCACCGGTGGAAACGCTCCCAGTTGTCGGCACCGACGACAAGGACGAACTCCCTGTCCCGGAAGTCGCGGCGCAGGCATTCCAGCGTATGCGCCATGTACGACGGGCGGGGCAGGCGGAACTCGTAGTCGCTTACATACAGCCCCCCTACGCAGGATGCGCCAATCCTGGCCAGGGCAAGGCGTGCCTCGCCGTCGAGGAGGTCGCAGTCGGCCTTCAGGGGGTTCTGCGGCGAGACCATCAGCCACATCTCGTCGACGAGTCCGCTGTCGAGCAGGTGCTTGGCAAGCGTAGTGTGGCCTATGTGTATGGGGTTGAACGACCCGCCGTAGACGCCTGTCACCTTCCGGCTCATACGTCGAGGAAAGCCTTCAGCAGGCGGACTGCCTCTGCCTTGGCATCGTCGAGGTTGTCGTTTACCAGGACGTGGTCGAAACGAGGGGCGAAGGCCATCTCCTGCTCTGCCTTTGCGAGCCTCTGCTCTATCTTGTCCATGGAGTCCGTACCGCGCGAGACGAGCCTCCTGCGCAGTTCCCCGACCGAGGGAGGCTGGATGAAGACGCTTAGCGCATTGCCGCCATAGTAGTCCTTGATGTTGCAGCCTCCTGCCACGTCGACGTCGAATACTACGTTGCGCGACATTTCCAGCTGCGACTCCACTTGCGACTTGAGGGTGCCGTAGAGGCTGCCGTCGTAGACCTCCTCGTATTCAAGGAACTCATCGTTTGCTATCCTGTTGCGGAACTCCCGGGCGGAGATGAAGAAATAGTCTACGCCGTCGCGCTCGGCTCCCCGTGGAGGGCGGCTCGTGGCACTCACGCTGAAGGCGAGGCGAAACTCGGGATGCTCCTCCATCAGATACTTCACGATAGTACTCTTGCCGCTGCCCGACGGGGCACTGAATATGATACACTTACCTTTCATCACAATACGTTCAAAACCTGTTCCTTTATCTGCTCCAGCTCGTCCTTCATCCTGACCACTATGTTCTGCATCTCGGCCTGGTTGCTCTTGCTGCCCGTGGTGTTTATCTCACGCCCCATTTCCTGTGCTATGAAGCCCAGTTTCTTTCCCTGCCCGTGTCCGTCCTGCATGGTGGTGCGGAAATATTGCAGGTGGTTAGCAAGCCGCTGCTTTTCCTCGCTGATGTCGAGTTTATCGATGTAGAATATCATCTCCTGTTCGAGCCTGCCAGGGTCGTACTCTACGTTAGGTATGCCCTTCAGCCCGTCCAACAGCCGTTGGCGGATTTTCTCGGTGCGCTGTGCCTCGAAAGGCCCTATCTCGTCCATCAGGCGTGCAATGTTGTCCAACTTCTCCTCGAACTTGGCTTGCAAGGCCCTGCCCTCCTGCTTACGGAACTCCACCAGCCGGGACAGTGCCTGCCCAACTACGCCAAGCGCGACGCTCCATTCCTCGTCGGACAGCTCCTGCGCCTCGTTCCTCGTAATCACGTCGGGCATGCGCATCAGCACCGGCCACCAGTCCTGTGGCTCGGGGATGGAATTCCTGGCAGCCATGTCTCGCAATTGGGCATGGTATGCCATGACCTTCTCTTCGTTGACGGCGGATTCCTCCGTCGTGCCCGTCTGTTCGTACCACAGGCAGAAGTCCACCTTGCCACGTTCCAATTGCCGGGAAATCAGTTGGCGAACTTCCATTTCCTTCTCCCTGTATATGTTTTGCATCCTGGTGGAGAGGTCGAGAGCCTTGCTATTCAGCGACTTTACCTCTGCCGTAATTTTCTTGCCCCGGTACTCGGCAGATGCCTTGCCGTACCCTGTCATTGACTGAATCATGATTTTTAACAACAATTTTATGCAAAAGTACGGAAATTATGGGAGAAAATTGTAATTTTGCAGACAAAATTGAAGATATATTCACAAAAATGCCTTGCATACTACATATAGAAACGAGTACCAAGACTTGCTCGGCGGCTCTCAGCCAAGACGGCCAAGTCGTTTACCATCAATCGGACACCACGTCCAACGGCACGGACAACTGCGGCGTACTCGTCAGCGAAGCCTTGTCCTTTGCCGACAGCCACGCCATTCCGCTTGATGCCGTTGCCGTCAGCGAGGGCCCGGGCAGCTATACGGGTCTCAGGGTGGGCACCTCCACAGCCAAGGGCGTATGCTATGGCAGGAGGGTTCCGCTCATTTCGGTAAGCACCCTCAAGCTATTGTGCACGCCGGTGCTGCTGCAGGACGACGGCTTGGAGGAAGGTGCCCTGCTGGTGCCCATGTCAGACGCCCGCAGGATGGAGGTGTATGCCGCCGTATACGACAGGGCTCTCAGGACGGTACGGGACGTACGCCCCGACATCGTAGGGCGCGACTCTTACGCCGAATACCTCGAACGCGGGCCCGTGTATTTCCTCGGCAACGGTGCCGAGAAGTGCAAACAGGTCATCTGCCACCCCAACGCACGTTTCATAGACGGCATTGTCCCGTCGGCAAGGTACATGTGCCCGTTGGCGGAGATGGAATATGCAAGGAAGAACTTCAGGGACGTGGCTTACTTCGAACCCTTCTACCTGAAGGATTTCGTAGCCATAAAACCGAAAAAACTATTATAATGCAATACAACACGCAAAAGAACAAACTTGAGATGCCGGAATATGGCAGGGGGCTGCAGGAGATGGTAGAACTGGCCGTTACCCTCCCCACGAAGAAGGAAAGGCAGCGTTGTGCCAATACCATCGTCAACATCATGAAGAGGATACAACCCGAGGTGGCAACACAGGAAGGCTATACACACAGGCTGTGGAACCACCTTGCACGCATTTCGCACTACAAGCTCGACGTGGACTACCCCGTAGACATCGTGAGCGAGGAGGAGGTGCTGGCACATCCCGAACCCCTGAAATATCCGATGAAGAGAATCAAGAGAAGGCACTACGGCTACCTCGTGGAGGAAGCACTGGACTATGCAAGGACACTGCCCGAGGGAAACGAAAGGAATGTTTTGCTGAGGGGAATAGCCAACCAGATGAAGCAGAACCTGTTCGTGTGGAACAAGGACTCCATGGACGAGCTGCTCGTGGCACAGGACATCGAAAGATATACGGACGGAGAACTCAGCCTGGGCAACATGAAGGGCTTCAGGTTCGCTGCGGTAGGAATACCCACCCCACAGCAACTGGCAGGCTACAATACCAAACGTAAAAAGAAACGTTAGCACATGCCGTCGTTCATAATTGAGGGTGGCCATAGGCTAAGCGGCGAAATCACTCCGCAGGGTGCCAAGAACGAAGCCCTGCAGGTGTTGTGTGCAACACTGCTCACCACAGAACCCGTACGCATTGACAACCTGCCGGACATAGCCGACGTAAACAACCAAATCGCCCTGCTGAGGGAAATTGGCGTCAAGGTTACGAGGAACGGCAGGAACAGCTGCACTTTCCAGGCTGACTCCATAGACACCGGCGTGCTCGACAGCGACGAATTCCTGCAACGCAGCGGCAGGCTCAGGGGCAGCGTAATGCTAATCGGCCCGCTGCTGGCACGGATCGGCACTGCCAAGGTGTCGAGGCCCGGGGGCGACAACATAGGGCGCAGGCGACTGGACACACACTTCCTGGGCATACAGAAACTGGGCGGTACCATACAATACGATGCTACGAGGAAGGTGATTAATGTCAGCGCAAGCGAGCTGAGGGGCTGCTACATGTTGCTGGACGAAGCCTCCGTGACGGGAACCGCCAACATCGTGATGGCTGCGGTGCTGGCAAAAGGAAGGACCACGATATACAATGCAGCGTGCGAACCGTATGTACAACAGTTGTGCAAGATGCTCAACCGCATGGGGGCACGCATTTCCGGCATAGGAAGCAACCTGCTCACCATTGACGGAGTGGCTTCGCTGGCAGGTACGGAACACCGCATCCTGCCGGACATGATAGAGGTAGGCTCGTTCATAGGAATGGGAGCGATGATAGGAGACGGCATCACAATACGCAACGTGGCTTACGACGAGCTTGGAATAATACCCGACACGTACAGGAGGCTCGGCATCAGGGTGGAGCACGAAGGAGACGACTTGCACGTCCCAAGGCATGAGCACTATCAGATAGAGACGTTCATGGACGGCTCGTTCATGACGCTCGCCGATGCCCCGTGGCCAGGACTCACGCCCGACTTGCTGAGCGTCCTCCTCGTGGTCAGCACCCAGGCAAAGGGATGCGTGCTGATACACCAGAAGATGTTCGAAAGCAGGCTCTTCTTCGTGGACAAGCTCATCGAGATGGGTGCCCAGATAATACTGTGCGACCCACACAGGGCAGTGGTCGTGGGACACGACAACCAGTTGCAACTGCACCCTGCCAGAATGACCAGCCCGGATATCAGGGCGGGGATAGCACTGCTGATAGCGGCTATGAGTGCCAAGGGTACGAGCCGAATAGAGAACATAGGACAAATCGACCGAGGATACGAGTGCATCGAGGGACGACTCAACGCACTTGGAGCCAACATACTGCGCATGGAATGATAAGGGAAGACGAAGTATACAGGATAGGGACGCTGGTGCGAACCCACGGAATACACGGAGAGGTGTCAATGTCGTTCACCGACGACGTATGGGACAGGACGGATGCCGAATACCTCGTGCTGAGGACAGACGGCATCCTGGTGCCCTTCTTCATCGAGGAATACAGGTTCCGCTCCGACACTACCGCTCTCATCAAGTTCGAAGGCTACGACACCCCAGGAGTGGCTAGGGAACTATGCGGATGCGACGTATATTTCCCTTTCTCGCTAACGGAAGATGAGACCGGCGACGAGAGGGAACTTACCTGGAGATACTTCACGGGATACAGGCTGAGGGACAACAACGGCATCCTGATTGGCACCATCGACCAAGTGGACGACCGCACCAGCAACGTACTCTTCTGCGTAGGACGGCACCTCATACCAGCCGCCAGCGAACTCGTCTGCCACATAGACACGAAGGCGAGGGAGATAGCGATGCGACTGCCCGAGGGATTGCTCGCGCTGCCTGACGACAAGAGGCAACGAGCAATGAGCAATGAGCAACGAGCAATGAGCGATGAGCAATGAGCAACGAGCAATGAGCAATGAGCGATGAGCAATGAGCAATGAGCGATGAGCAACGAGCAATGAGCCCACGGCTCAAAGCTCACGGCCCAACATTAAGGAATAGACATGGACAAAACAAACAAAAGGAAAATCTGCATACTGGGATCCACGGGAAGCATAGGCACACAGGCCCTGGAGGTGATAGACAGGCATCCCGACATGTTCGAGGCCTACGTGCTGACAGCCAACACACAGGCAGACCTGCTCATACGGCAAGCCATCAGGTACCAGCCGTCGGCAGTAGTGATAGCGGACGGGAGCAGGTACCAGTACGTACGCCAAGCACTCTCAAGCCACCCCATTCAGGTGTATGCGGGTGCCGACGCCCTGTGCCAGGTGGTACAGATGGCTCCGGTGGACATAGTGCTCACAGCCCTCGTGGGATTCAGCGGGCTGCGCCCCACCGTGAGCGCTATCAGGGCACGCAAGACCATTGCACTCGCCAACAAGGAGACCCTGGTAGTTGCAGGCGAGCTGATAACGGGGCTTTGCATAGACAACCACGTCGCTGTGCTGCCGGTGGACAGCGAGCACAGCGCAATATTCCAGTGCCTCATGGGCGAGCAGAGCCCCGTCGAGAAAATCATACTCACGGCCAGCGGCGGACCCTTCCGCACCTTCACCACCGACATGATGAAGGACGTGACGCCGGAAATGGCACTCCGCCACCCCAACTGGGAAATGGGAGCCAAGATTACCATCGACAGCGCAAGCATGATGAACAAGGGTTTCGAGGTAATAGAGGCAAAATGGCTGTTCGACGTGGATGCAGACAGAATACAGGTCGTGGTGCACCCACAAAGCATAGTGCACAGTGCGGTGCAGTTCCGAGACGGAGCCGTCAAGGCGCAGCTGGGAGCACCCGACATGAGGGTTCCCATACAGCTGGCGTTCTCCTACCCCGGGCGCATCGGGAGCGACTTCCCCAGGATCGACTGGTGGGACATGCAGGCCCTGACCTTCGAGAAGCCAGACCCACAGCGGTTCCGTTGCCTCCAGATGGCATATGAGGCAATACGCATCGGAGGCAATGCGGGATGCATAGTGAACGCTGCCAACGAGGTGGCAAACGCAGCCTTCCGGACCGGGAAATGCGGATTCCTCCAGATGGCGGACATCATAGATGGCACCCTTGCAAGGATGCCGCACCAGGACAGCCCATCGCTGGACGACTGCCTCCTATGCGATGCGGAATCCAGGCGCGTGGCTTCCGAACTATTGCATGGAGGGCGATGAGCAATGAGCTCACAGCTCACGGCTCAAAGCTCACGGCTCAAAGCTCAAAAATCCTAAATAGAAACATCACATATAGAAAACGACAGAAAAAAGAACAAAATGAACGTAGTATTGATAAAAGCATTGCAACTGCTGTGTTGCCTTAGCCTGCTGGTGCTCCTGCACGAGGCAGGGCACTTCGGATTCGCCAAGATGTTCCATGTCAGGGTGGAGAAATTCATCATGTTCTTCGACCCGTACTTCCGCATTTTCAGCACACGTGCCAAATGGTTCACGAGGCTCTTCCCCTACTTCCGAAACAACGAGACGGAATATGGCATAGGGTGGATACCACTGGGAGGGTACGTCAAGATAGCCGGGATGGTGGACGAGAGCATGGACACCGAACAGATGAAAAAGCCAGCCCAGAAGGACGAATTCCGGTCGCAGAGCGTACTCAAGAGATTCCTCATTCTCTTTGGCGGAGTGCTGATGAACCTGCTCACGGCATGGGTGCTCTACAGCATGGTGCTCTTCGTATGGGGACGCGACTACATCCCCATGAGGAGCATAGGCGACGGCTTCCAGTACAACGAGTTCGCCAAGGAACTCGGGTTCTGCGACGGCGACATTCCCGTGGCTGTCGACGGCAAGGAAATACGTGAGTATGCCGTTTCCATATACCGCGACATCTCAAATGCCGGCACCGTCACCGTCCTGCGCTCGGGAGAGGAGGTTGAGATTGCAATGCCCGAGGAACACATCAACATGCTCGCCATGCTGCAGATGTCGCCGGCTTTCATGTCGCCCATAGCACCATCCATAGTGGACTCCGTGATGCCTGGTTCTGCAGCCGACGAGGCGGGAATGGAAGGTGGAGCCAGGCTGATCGCCGTAGGAGGAAAGGAAATAGCCACGTGGGGCGACTTCGACCAGGCCCTGACAGTACCACGCCAGTACCTGCTCGCATCCGAGGGATGCACACATGCGGACAGCCTCGCACAGAGGAAGGTTGCCGCCGTCTACCTTAACCCCGGAGCCGAGTATCCCGACACGGTGGAGATGACCCTTGACGAGAACTACATGATGGGAGTCGTACGCAGGATGCCCCAGTTCGACAAGGCACACCAAGGCTACGGCATCGCCGAGTGCATACCGGCAGGACTCGTCCAAGGGTGGAAAGTGCTCTCTGGCTACGTCAACGACCTGAAATACGTAGCCAGCAGCGAGGGTGCCAAGTCCGTGGGATCGTTCATCACCATAGGCAGCATCTTCCCGGCCTCGTGGGACTGGCAGCAGTTCTGGATGCTCACGGCATTCATCAGCATCATCCTCGCCGTGATGAACATCCTGCCCATACCCGGGCTCGACGGCGGCCACATCGCCCTCCTCGTATACGAGGGCATCACGGGCAGGCAACCCTCCGACAAGGCCATGGAATGGTTCGAGAAGATAGGACTGGGCATACTGTGCCTGCTGATGCTGCTCGCACTGAGCAATGACGTGCGCAACTTCATACTGCCAATCTTCGGACTCTGAGACGCACACGACATGGAAAGCAGGGAAACCAACGCGCCAGGAACGACACTGCCTGAGGATCCGTTCATGCTGCTCAGCGTGGTGAACACCATGCTACGCGACCGGTACGATTCGCTCGACGAACTATGCTCCTCGCTCGGCATCCGCCGAGACACACTCATGGCAAGGCTGCATGAGGCAGGATTCGCTTACAGCGAGCAGGGCAACAGGTTCTGGTAGCCACACGGGCACAAGCATCCGCATTGCATACATACACACATCATCCATTATATATACGTACAACGAAATGACGTACAACAGAACCATCCTGGCCGCTATATTGGCGGCAACGCTCGCCTCGTGCGGCGAGACCACATCGGACAAGGCCGCGGGCATGCTCGGCGAGGCACGCCGGCTGCTGGGCGAACGCCAGTACACAGCAGCCAAGGACACGATACTGTCCATGAGGAAGAGATACCCTGAAGCCATCGGGGCACGAAGGCAGGGGATACTCCTGCTGGACAGCATAGAGATGACGGCCGCAACCGACAGCCTAAGGCACGCAACGGGAGAGGAATGGGAAAGACTCGACGTGAAGCGACGCTTCTTCGAACGCAAACTGATGGAAGACCTGAAGAAATGAAAGCTCATACAGACCAGGAACTCGCACGGATGCTGGACACCACGCTCTTCCGACAAATAGGCCAGGCCGCCGATCAGGAGGGTCTCGACTGCTATGTCGTGGGAGGATACGTGCGCGACATCTTCCTCCAACGCCAGTCGAAGGACATCGACTGCGTGGTGGTGGCAAGGGACTACCCGAGACACACCCTGAACGACGGACCCGGCATAACCCTGGCACGCCGCCTGGCAGCCTCGCTGAAGGCACGCGTCAGCGTCTTCCGCAACTTCGGAACGGCACAACTCAAGTGGCACGGGCAGGAAGTGGAATTCGTCGGGGCAAGGCGAGAGAGCTACAGCCACGACAGCCGCAAGCCCGTCGTGGAGGACGGTACGCTTGACGACGACCTAAGCCGAAGGGACTTCACCATCAACGCCCTTGCCATCTGCCTCAACCACGACAGGTTCGGACAACTCGTGGACAAGTTCGACGGACTGCCCGACCTGGAGGACGGCATCATCGCCACCCCGCTCGACCCCGACACCACCTTCTCCGACGACCCCCTGCGCATGATGAGGTGCGTACGCTTCGCAACGCAACTACGCTTCGTCATCGAGGATGCAACCCAGGAGGCTCTTTGCCGCAACGCCGGACGAATCGCCATCATATCGCAGGAACGCATCATCGACGAACTGAACAAGATTCTGCTCAGCCCCATCCCAAGCATCGGGTTCATCGAACTCGACAGGTGCGGGCTGCTCCCCCTCATCTTACCAGAACTGGCAGCCTTGCAGGGCGTGGAGAGCCGCAACGGGCGTGCACACAAGGACAACTTCTACCACACGCTCGAAGTGCTCGACAACCTCTGCCCACACTCCGACAACCTATGGCTCCGGTGGGCAGCCCTGCTGCACGACATAGGCAAGCCTCGAAGCAAGAAATGGGAGAACGGCACGGGATGGACCTTCCACAACCATAACTACATAGGCCAAAAGATGGTGCCCGGCATATTCCGCAGGCTCAAGCTGCCCCTGGACGAACGCATGGACTACGTGGCAAAGCTCGTGGCCCTGCACATGCGCCCCATAGCCATCGCCGACGAAGGGGTCACGGACTCCGCCGTCAGGAGGCTCCTCTTCGAGGCAGGGGCTGACATCGACGACCTCATGACGCTATGCGAGGCGGATGTCACCAGCAAGAACCAGCAAAGGAAACAGCGATTCCTCGACAACTTCCAAAGCGTACGCGAGCGTCTCGCCGACCTCAAGGCAAGAGACGACTATCGCAACTGGCACAACCCTATATCGGGAGAAGAAATCATGCACACCTTCGGCATACCGCCATGCCGCGAAATAGGCATACTGAAGCAGGCCGTCAAGGATGCCATCTGGGACTCGGTCATCCCCAACGACCATGAGTCCGCATTCCTCTTCATGCTAAGGAAAGCAAGCGAGATGGGGCTGAGTGCCCTGTCTAAGGGGGAAGAAAGTTCATAGACCATGGATTCTTAATGTCATGCAACATGCCAGAGGAACGTTTTTTTCAAATTATTCGCCTCGTTCTCATTTTTTTTCCGTAACTTTGCCCTGTAATCGGAAATTACACAGCGAGTATCGGCTGCGCCCGTGGGACAGCTAAAGCCGGACTGACGCCCCCTCGCCGGCACGGGCATGGCATCAAGACAAAAAAACATGAAAGCGAGCCTCGCCAGACAATACATATAAAGTTCACTTACAATAAACAAAAAACAGAAAGAAAGATTATGAAACCTACATTGTTCCTATTGGCCGCCGGAATGGGCAGCCGTTATGGTGGCTTGAAGCAGTTGGATACACTCGGACCCCAGGGCCAGAGTATCATGGACTACAGTATCTACGATGCAATAAAGGCCGGATTCGGCAAGATCGTATGGGTGATAAGAAGGGACTTCGAGGAGCAGTTCCGCACCCAGATACTAAGCAAGTACGAGGGTCATGTACCATGCGAGCTGTGCTTCCAGTCGTTAGATGCCCTGCCAGAAGGATTCAGCGTGCCCGAAGGCAGGGAAAAGCCCTGGGGCACCAACCATGCCGTGCTGATGGGCAAGGGCATCATCAAGGAACCCTTTGCCGTGCTTAACTGCGACGACTTCTACGACAGGGACGCATTCATGGTGATGGGCAAGTTCCTGTCCGAACTTCCCGAGGGAAGCAAGGGCAAGTACGCCATGGTAGGATTCCGTGTGGACAATACCCTCTCGGAGAGCGGTACGGTAAGCCGAGGCATCTGCGAGAACGACGAGGCTACGCACCACCTGACGAGCGTCGTGGAGCGTACCAAGATTGAGAGACGAGACGGAGTAGTGAGATACTTAGACGAGGACGGCAACTGGGTAGGCATCCCCGACACGACTCCGGTGAGCATGAACTTCTGGGGATTCACTCCCGACTACTTCCAGTATAGCGAGGAATACTTCAAGGAGTTCCTCTCCGACCCGAAGAACCAGGCCAATCCCAAGTCGGAGTTCTTCATACCCCTTATGGTGGACACCCTCATCAAGCAGGGCAAGGCTACGTGCGAGGTGCTCGACACCACCAGCAAGTGGTTTGGCGTGACCTACCCGGAGGACAGACCTGAGGTGGTTGCCAAGCTGGCAAGGCTGCACCAGGACGGGCAATACCCCGACAACATGTTCCAAAAGGCATGACGCACCCATACCGCAAAGGCATGAAAACCAAGAGGACGATGGCAGCAGCGACATTGCTGCTGACTATGGTATCAGGAACCGCCATGGCACAGCCCATGGTGGTTCCCGACGATAATACGAGACAGCTACGCGAGGAGTTCCGCAACCGGAAGTTCGGCATCTTCATCCATTGGGGCATCTACTCGATGATGGCAGACGGAGAATGGGTGATGTACAACAAGCGCATCAACCGAGACGAATACGCACAACTGGCAGGAGGCTTCTGCCCATCCTGGTTTAGCGCAAGGGAATGGGCACAGATTTTCAAGGATGCCGGAGCACAGTACGTGACATTCACCACAAGGCATCACGACGGATTCTCGATGTGGGACACCAAGGCAAGCGACTACAACGTGGCGGAGGCTACGCCATACGGCAAGGACATCCTGAAGTCGCTATCCGCCGCATGTGCCGAACACGGACTCAAGCTCCACCTGTATTACAGCCACATGGACTGGTACAGGACCGACTACCCTACCGGTTCGACAAGCAGCGACCTCCCACACGACGAGTCGACCGCCAACTGGATGAGCTACTATACGTTCATGAACCAGCAACTGACAGAACTGCTCACCAACTACGGACCGATAGGAGCCATCTGGTTCGACGGCATGTGGGACCATGCCGAAGGCACGGGCTTCGACTGGCGACTGGACGAACAGTATGCACTCATCAAGAAGTTGCAGCCCAAGTGCCTCATAGGCAACAACCACCACGGCTCGCCCATCGACGTGGAGGACATACAACTCTTTGAGCAGGATTTACCGGGGGACAACACCGCAGGCTTCTCGGGCAAGCAACAGGTGAGCAACCAGGTGCCGTTAGAGACGTGTATGACGATGAACAACTCGTGGGGATACAACATCACCGACACCAATTACAAGAGCGGCGACGAGGTGATAAGGAGACTCGTGCAGGCGGCAGGGAGAAACGCCAACTTCCTTCTCAACGTAGGTCCCAGGCCCGACGGACAGCTGCCCCCGCAGGCCGTGAAGGTACTGGAGCACGTGGGCAAGTTCATGGATACGCATAGCCGTAGCATCTACAACACCCGGGGCGGCATAGTTCCGCCACAGGACTGGGGCGTGACCACTCAGGACGGCAAGACGCTATACCTGCACGTGCTCAACAAGGAGAAGGACGGACAGGTAGTGAACGAAGGCCTGCACAGAATAAACGGAGGTCCGCTCTCTTTCTTCGTTCCTCTCAAGGGGCACTCGCTGAGCAACCCCACCATACTGAACACAGACGAGAAACTGACCATACAGGCAGAAAACGGCGGCTACAGAATATTCCTGCCCAAGAGACCGAATTCCGTCGACCTCGTAATAAAGGCAAGGCTTGACTAAAAGCCTTGCCTTCAACCCAAGATGCCGGGATAAACGTACTTCAGCACCATGCCTCCATACGGAGGCAGGGTGACGGAGAGGGGAAGGCGTGCGTCAAGGTTCACCCTCAACTGCCGTCCCGTCAGCAGTTCAACCACCGGTGCATCCTTTACCATGCCTACACCCCATGTGTCGAACAGGTGCTGTGGCATGTGTACGTTGACATGGGTTTCCTCGCCTGAGAAGTTGCATAGCACGATAGCCAGCGCGTCACCATGGTGGCGCGCAAAGGCGTACTGCCGCTGGAGGGAGGGACAGACATACATGAGGTCGAAGAACTCGCCTTCGCAGAAGAGGGGGTCACCCTCCCTGAGGGCAAGCACCTTGGAATAGAACTCCCTAAGGGAGAGTTCCTCGTCGGTAAGCAGTCTGCCCGAGAACCTCCCGCCATCTCGCCATCGGCGTATAGTGTCCACCGTCCAATAGTCGAAGATGGTCGTACGTCCGTCACGTCCGCTGAATCCTTCTTGGTCCATGCCCCTCTCGCCCAGTTCCTGTCCGAAGTATACCATCATGGGATTAGGATACATGAGTGCACTTGCCAAGAGCGGTGCCCTCCCCTTGGACGGGTCGGCGGCGAAGAAGTCGGAGGCAAGTCTCTGCTCGTCGTGATTCTCAAGGAAGCAGAGCATGTGCGAGCGGATGTCGTCCACCGCCTGCCAGGCATGGGTGATGGCATGTGCCGAGGCGTGTCCCTGCACGACGGCCTTGAGTGTATCGTATAGACCTACCTTGTCGTAGAGGTAGTCGAAGTGCCCCTCGTAGATGTAGCTGCGGTATCGGCTGGGGTCGTACACCTCTGCTATGAAGAGGATGCCTGGGTATGCCCTCTTGACCTGTGGTATCACCCATTGCCAGAACTCCACGGGCACCATCTCCGCCATGTCGCAACGGAAGCCGTCGATGCCCTTAGACGACCAGAAGAGCAGTATCTGCAGCATCTTGACCCACGTGTCCGGGACGGGGGTGAAGCATCTGCGCCTACCGGCTTGGACATCTATGCCGTAGTTCAGCTTTACCGTCTCGTACCAATCGTTGCGCTCGGGCCATGGGTTGAAGACGTCGTTGCCCGTTGCCTTTGCGGGGAACTCGGTATATGTGCTGCCAGCTACGACATGGTCGAGGTGCAGGGGCTCGCCGGGTATGTAGTAGAAATTGTTTGCCGTAGAGAAGGACATGCCCGTGTCGTCGTCCTGCCCAAGATCCCTTACGCCCTCAGGCATTGCATCCGAATGATACTGGCGCGAGACATGGTTCGGGACGAAATCGATAATGACACCGAGTCCTGCCTCGTGGGTGCGTTTCACTAAAGACTCGAACTCGCGCATCCTCCTGCTCACGTTGACGGCAAGGTCTGGGTCGACGTCGTAGTAGTCCTTGATGGCGTACGGGCTTCCTGCCCTACCCTTCACCACGTCTGGGTGGTCGGGGCGTATGCCAAATTTTGAGTAGTCGGCCTGGGTGGCATGCTCGATGATTCCGGTATACCAGACATGGGTACAGCCAAGGCTGCATATCTCATGCAGTGCCTTGGCTGTGAAGTCGTTCATCTTGCCGCAACCGTTCTGACTTGCAGTTCCGTTGATTACGCACGAACTGCTGTCTGCCCCGAACAGTCGGGTAAAGACCTGATATATAGTCATGCGATGCCTGTTATGGTGACGTCCTCGCGCCCCTTGGCTATCTTCGATACCATACCCTGCAATGCCTTGCCAGGACCGCACTCCACAAACTCGGTGGCACCTGCCTCAAGCATGTTGGCTACCTCCTTAGTCCAGAATACGCTGGCAGTGAGCTGTGCCATGAGGTTTGCCTTTATCTCGGCTGCATCAGTATGTGCCTTGCCGTCTACGTTCTGGTAAATGGGGCAACGTGGCGCATGGAACTCCGTCTTCTCAATAGCCGACTGCAACTCGTCCTTGGCAGGCTGCATGAGGGGGCTGTGGAACGCACCTCCTACAGGCAATACCAGCGCACGCTTGGCACCCGCTTCCTTCAGTTTCTCGCACGCAATGTTTACGGCCTCTACGTCTCCGCTTATAACCAGCTGTCCGGGACAGTTGTAGTTGGCCGGCACTACCGTGCCCTTGCCCATGGCGCTTACCTCAGAACAAATCTTCTCTATAACCTCGTCAGTCAAGTTGATTACGGCCGCCATAGTGCCCGGAGCCTTGTCGCAGGCAGCCTGCATGGCCATGGCACGGGCATATACGAGGCGCAATCCATCCTCGAAGCCAAGTACTCCGGCTGCAACCAATGCACTGAACTCTCCAAGGCTATGTCCGCCGACCATGTCGGGACGGAACTCGTCGCCCATGCATATAGCCCTGATTACGCTATGGAGGAATACGGCTGGCTGGGTAACCTTTGTCTGCTTCAACTCGTCGGCAGTGCCTTCGAACATGATGTCCGTGATGCGGAAACCAAGGATGTCGTTTGCCTTTTCAAACAGTTCCCTTGCGGTCTCGTTGTTCTCGTAAAGATCCTTGCCCATACCTGTGTACTGGGCTCCCTGACCAGGAAAAACAAATGCTTTCATAACAAAATCAAAAAATAAATGTCTTCTTGTTCAAAATTCAATTATATTATCTCTGACGTTGGAACAAATCACCAAACGTCCTGTCTTCCGGCCTACGGCCTACATGCCTTCGCCCTTCCGATTGTGCGTGCAAAGTTACGACATTTTCCAAAACTGGCAAAGCCATGCCATATATTTTGGGTACATAGTTGCATTCGTAGCAGGGAAATGTCAGTCCTGGTCGCTCAGGGAGTATGGCTTCTTGCCTCCACGGTAGCACCGCTTGTCAGGCTTGGACGTCATCACGAACTCCAGTTCGCCTCCGTCGAGGATGTCCGAATGGGTGATATAGGAGTTGCGGTACGGCTTGCCGTTGAGACGGATTTCCTTGATGTACCTGTTGGCATCGCTCACTCCCTCAGCCCTTATGGTAAAGGTCTTGCCGCCTGGCAAGGTAAGTACGCACAGGGGCAGGTAGGGTGCGCCAATGACATACTGGTCCGTACCCGGACAGACGGGATAGAATCCCATTGCCGAGAAGATGTACCATGCCGACATCTGCCCACAATCGTCGTTGCCGTGAAGACCGTCGATGTTGTTGACGTACATGCGGTTCATGATTTCGCGCAGCCAATACTGGGACTTCCATGGCTGGGATGTCCATGCATAGAGGTATGGCACGTGGTGGCTTGGCTCGTTGCCGTGTACGTACCCGCCCAGCAGGCATTCCTCCTCTATGTCCTCGTTATCCTCGTAGTATTTCTTGTCGAGCGGATGTTCGAAGAGGTCGTCGAGGGCTCGTATGAACCTTGCCTCTCCTCCGAAGCATCCTATCATGCCGCGCACGTCGTGGGGCACGTGGAACGAATAGTTGACGCTGTTGCCCTCGATGAAGCCCTCGCCGTAGGTCTGCAATGGCGAGAAGTCCTTCTTCCATGTTCCGTCCTTGTATCGCGGGCATGCCAGCCCAAGGTCTGGATGGAACACGTTGCGGTAGTTGAGAGCCCTTCGTCGGTAGGTCTCTGCCATGGAGAAGTCCCCTGCGTCGAGAGCCGCCTGGCAGATGGCCCAATCGTCGTAGGCATATTCCAGTGTGTTGCTTGCGCTGGTGCCACAACGGTCGTAGGGAACGTAGCCATACTGCATGTAGTCTTCGAGCCCCTCCATCCATCGTGACTCGGATGTGGCCTTCATGGCACTAAGCATGGAAGCCTTGTCGGGAAAGCCAATCTTCCTTGCCACGTCCGAGAGGACCGAGACGGCATGGTAGCCGCTCATGCACCATCCCTCGTTTGCCATCAGGTACCATACGGGCAAGACACCGAGGGCACTTTGCTGTTGGATGGCAACCATGCTGCGTGCCATGTCGAGACCCTGCTGCGGCTTTATTAGGTTGAGCAAGGGATGCTCTGCCCTGTATGTGTCCCACAAGGAGAACACCGTATAGTTGGTGAACCCGTCCGCCTGATGTATTTCCATGTCGTTGCCCCTGTACCTGCCGTCCACGTCCATGTAGACCGAAGGGTTTATCATAGTGTGGTATAGCGAGGTGTAGAAGAGAGTCTTCTGGTCGTCCGTTCCCTCGATGCGGAACTGCGAGAGTTCCTTCTCCCACGTCAGGGCAGCCTCTTGCCTCAACTGGTCGAAATCCTTGTCCCCAGCCTCCTGCCTCAGGTTGGCCACGGCTCCCGCCATGCTGACAGGAGAGAGGGCAACCTTAACGGTAAGCTGCCTTGATGCCGGAAGGCTGAACTTAAAGTAGCCCACCATCTCACGCCCTGCCATGTCGGGGAAGTTGTGGTGGATGTCCATCTTGCGCCAGAACCCGTTATACTTCATCTTCTGTCTGTCGGTATATCCATATTCGGAGACAGGCTCGGAGAGGGAGATTGCAAAATAGGTATAGTTCTGCCTTGCCCATCCGTTGGTGATGCGATAGCCTGTCAGCAGCGTATCGTTCTCCACGCGGAGGTATGTCCAGAGTGTCTTGCCCTCGTAGTTGTATATGCCGCTGCCCAGATCGAGGACGAACTGACCCTGTGCGTCTGGGAATGTATAACGATGTACCCCTACCCTTTGTGTCGAGGTCAGTTGTGCCTTGATGCCGTAGTCGGAAAGCGTCACCTCGTAGTATCCGGCCTTGCTTGTCTCAGTATCGTGGGAAAAGCGCGACCTATAGCCGCCTTCCGGATTCTGTGACGTGCCTGGATTGGTGAGCACCTTGCCCGTAGTGGGCATGATAAGTATGTCGCCAAGATCGGAATGCCCTGTGCCGCTAAGGTGAGTATGGCTGAAACCCACGATGGTATTGTCCTTGTGCTGGTAGCCGGCGCAATACTCGTAGACACGTTTCTGGTACTTGCCGTCCACGTTGTGTGGTATGGTGTCAGTCTCGGGACTGAGCTGCACCAGCCCAAACGGGACGCACGCCCCTGGGAAGGTATGTCCCATACCGTTGGTGCCGATGATAGGGTTTACGTACTCAAGTAGTGATTGGGCGGACATCATTCCTGAAATGCCGAGGAGCGATGCCAAGGATAAGATGCGGATATTCATGATAGACGTATTCTTTACGTGAACGTATTATATATTATGTATGGCTTGAAGACTTGGTGAAACGCTAAAATGGGAAGAGGAAGCGGGAAAGAGAAAGTAGAAGCGACAAAAACCGAAGAATGATGCTATCACGGTCTTTGTCGCTCCCTATATATTCAATTACCAATTCTGTATCATTTTGCGTTGGCAACGCTCTCCATGAAGTCCTTGCATGGCTTGAAGTATGGGATGTCGTGTGCCTTTATTACCATCGTGGTATTCTTGGAAATGTTGCGTGCAGTCTTCTGCGCACGATGCTTAAGAGTCCAAGTTCCCCAGCCACGGATATATACATTCTCCTTGTTGACAAGGGACTCCATAAGGGTGTTGATGGTACCCTCGATACATGCCAATACTGTTGGCTGGTCTATACCTGTCTTCTCTGCGACAATCTTTACCAATTCTATTTTTGTCATGTCTATGTATAATTTTGTTAATCAATAGTTTTTGTTACTTGCTTTGTTGCCATCCCAAGCTTCCCTTTTCGAAAGCGAATGCAAAGATACGTAAAGTATTTGCCTTTTCAAAATCCATTAGGACAAATTTTCATTTCTAATTGTATTTTCGTACCATAGATATTGGATATTGATGAAGAACGTACGAGAAATCGGTGGGAGTATCTCCGCATCACAGCCTCTCGTATCCCCATTCGTCGAGGACTTCGCCCCAATACTCGTTTACGAGCTGTACGGTACGTGGGTCGTACTGGTACTTGTTCTTCTTATACCCCCTCTTGCCAGCAATGTACTTCTCGATGTCAGCCCTTGCGTCTTCCCAACCAGGGATGTCCAGCTTCTCGTATATGTCCTTGACGATGTAGAGTGCATCGTGCTCGATGTCCTCAAATTTTACCTCATAGATGTTCGATTCCGGCACGAACTTCTTTTGTTCCTTGTAGGCATGGTACATCTCCATGTATACGTGGAGGATGTTGCTCTCCAGTTCCTCGTCGGAAATCTCGTGCAACTGGAGGGGCTTGATGGTATTGCGGAAGAAGTTGCGCGTACTCTCGAATACCGTATACGGGTTGCGCATAAGGAATACATACTTGGCGTTGGGGAACAGTTCGCTCAAGGCCTTTATCCTCGACGTGTGGGGTGGGTTCTTGCTCAGGTACTGCGTACCGCCCGTATTCCATAGGCTAATCTTTACGAGTTGCTCGAAGCAGGACTTGAACTCGGAGAGTTCCTCGGAAGAGATGTCCTTGAAGGTAAGGTATCTGTCGCAATACTCGCGCATTCGCCTGGGGAAGAACCAGAAGTTGTAGTAGTTGTACGGACATGCGTTGTTGACGGCAAACTCCTCCTCCTGTGGCAAGTCGGCAGCCAGTTCCATGTTGTCGGTAGGTCTCTTGTCCGGCATCAGGAAACTCATGACAGGTTTGAAGAATCCCTGCAGGGCCATCACGTAATGTGGGAAGACCGTCTGGTAAGTGGTGGTGAACCCGAAGTGTGAGTCCTGCGCAAAAATGTTGTGCACGTAGGTAGTGCCGCTTCGCCAATGTCCCAGTATGAACAAGGGGTCATGCTCCAAAGGCTTGTCCTTGAGTAGTTTCGCATACTTGCGCTCCTGCAAGGGGACGAAGATGCTGAGCAAGCGGCAGACACCCTTAGTAAGGTAATACTTCGTCTTCTTGCCCTTTGCCACATACTGCCCCTGGGTAGTACGCTTGAAGGTATCCCAGTCTGCCCCTACGAGGGTGTTGACTGGCAGTTTGCTAAATTCCAGTAATCCCATCTTACCTTATTATTTTGATTTCCAAACCTTGTGCCGAGAGTGACCTGACGGCTTTCTCTATTGCATCGTAATGTTCCTCTCCTATTCCCAGCTTACCGAGGTCGATGGTAGGTATGTCTTCCTGCGCTGCATCCTCGTGTTCGAGAGGCGTAAGTATCATGCCCACCGCCGACGTGTTGTTGGTGATGGGGTCTATCAGGATGAACGCTCCCGTCGCCTTGTTGTCGTGATACGGGTCGAAGAAAAGGGTCTTGGCAGTGGTAAAGTGGACACAACCAATCTCATTGAGTTGGAAGTCGGTACCCTCAAGGCGCTCCATTGTGTTGACATCCACCTTATATAATATGGAGTCTATAGTAGCTCTCGTGGTGTTGGTATTATGCTTGAGGAAGAACTGCTTGTTCCTGTCCATAGGTTCCTCGTCCATCCATACGAGCATGGTTTCGAAGCGACGTCCTATGTGTGGCATGTTGTCGGGACGAACTATCATTTCCCCACGGGATATGTCTATCTCGTCCTCCAACGTGATTGTCACGCTTTGCGGACAGAATGCGCAATCCAATTCCCCCTCGTATGTCACGATGCTCTTGACGTGGCTCCTTTTCATGCTGGGCAGGGCTACTATCTCGTCACCCTTACGTATCGTTCCGCTTGCCACCTTGCCACAAAAGCCCCTAAAGTCCAGGTTGGGTCGGAGCACGTACTGGACAGGGAAGCGGAAGTCGTGCATGTTGCGATCCTTGTCAATGGGTACGGTCTCTAAATACTGGAGCAGGCTGGTACCATGATACCATGGCGTACGGTCGCTCTTCTCCACCACGTTGTCTCCTTCGAGAGCCGAGAGGGGTATACAGGTGACATCGTCGATGTTGAGCTGGTCTGTGAGGGAAAGGTACTCGTGCGATATCTTGTCGAACACGTCCCTTGAAAAATCCACGAGGTCCATCTTGTTCACGGCCAGCACGACGTGCTTGATTCCCAGCAAGGAAACGAGGAACGTGTGTCGACGAGTCTGCGTGATGACCCCAGTACGGGCATCTACGAGGATAATGGCCAGGTTTGCCGTACTTCCTCCCGTTATCATGTTGCGTGTATACTGTTCGTGTCCAGGCGTGTCGGCGATGATGAACTTGCGTGCGTTGGTAGAGAAATAGCGGTATGCCACGTCAATGGTGATGCCTTCCTCACGTTCTGCCTTTAGCCCGTCGAGCAACAAGGCATAGTCTATCTGGCCCGAACCTGCATTTCCCACACGCTTGGAGTCACGCTCCAAGGCTTGCAACTGGTCTTCGTATAGTTTCTTGCTATCGAACAGTAGGCGTCCTATCAGGGTAGACTTGCCGTCATCTACCGAGCCTGCAGTGAGCAGACGCAGCAAATCCTTCTTCTCGTCTGCATCGAGATAGGCCTTGATGTCTAAATTAATATCTTTCATAACCAATAAGATTTCTGTAACTTGAAGTGCTTTGTCTAAAGTGCTTTGCGAGGCCTTAGAAATAACCCTCCCTCTTTTTTTGCTCCATGCTCGCCTCCTGGTCGAAGTCGATGACACGTGTTGTGCGCTCGCTCTTGGTAGTGGTCATCATCTCCTCCACTATTTCCTCTATGGTGCTTGCAGTACTCTCTACCGCACCCGTCAGGGGCCAGCAGCCAAGTGTCCTGAAGCGCACCATGCGATTGTGTATCTTGGGGACTAGTTCCTTTGGCAGCCTATCGTCGTCTGCCATGATGATGTTGCCGTCTATCTCCACGCATGGACGCTCCTTGGCAAAGTAGAGTGGCACGATGGGTATGTTCTCCAGGCGGATGTACTGCCAGATGTCGAGCTCCGTCCAGTTGCTCAGGGGGAACACGCGTATGCTCTCGCCCTTGTGTACGCGACTGTTGTATATGTCCCAGAGCTCTGGCCTTTGGTTCTTGGGATCCCATTGGTTGAACTTGTCACGGAACGAGAATATCCTCTCCTTGGCGCGGCTCTTCTCCTCATCCCTCCTGGCACCTCCGAATGCAGCATCGAACTTGTACTTGTTGAGGGCATCCAGCAAGGCCTTGGTCTTCATGAGGTCGGTATGTACCTTGCTACCATGCGTGAACGGACCGACACCTGCATTGAAAGCCTCCATGTTGCTCTCCACGATAAGGTTCCATCCATGTTCCTTGGCATAACTGTCACGGAATTCTATCATCTCGCGGAACTTCCATTTCGAGTCTATGTGCATTAGCGGGAAAGGCACCTTGCCTGGAGCGAATGCCTTTTCGGCAAGACGTACCATGACGCTCGAGTCCTTGCCTATGCTATATAGCATCACAGGATTCTCGAATTCGGCTGCAACCTCACGTATGATGTGGATGCTTTCTGCCTCAAGCTCCTGGAGATGGGAAAGTTTGTATTCTGCCATATTCTGTTCTGAAAATATAAAGTTATGTTATCCTAATATCATGTCAGTCACTCGACTTACGCACTCCTGCAGGGACAAATTGCCTGCATCTATCACCAAGGTAGGGTGCATGGGCACCTCGAACGGAGCCGATATGCCCGTGAAATCCTTCACCTCTCCCCTTCTTGCCCTGGCATAGAGTCCCTTTACGTCCCTTCGCTCACACTCTTCAATGGATGTGCTGACGTAGACCTCACGGAAGTCCTCCTCGCCGATTATGCCACGGGCCAGTTCGCGCACCTCGTTAGTGGGACTTACGAAACACGCCAGCGTGACAATACCCGTATGGACGAACAATTTACCTATTTCCGCTATCCGGCGGATGTTCTCCCTCCTGTCTTCCTGGGAAAAGCCGAGGTTGCTATTGATGCCAGCCCGGATGTTGTCGCCGTCCAGTATCCTGCACAATATGCCGCGGGCATGCAACTCGCGTTCCACTCCCATGGCTATGGTACTCTTGCCGCTACCGCTAAGGCCTGTGAACCAAACCATCATTCCACGCTGGCGAAGCAAATGCTCCTTGTCCTCGCGTGTCATCATCATGTCGTATATGGGATATATATTGTCTGCCATGTTACCGAATGTTGTTGCGTTTCAAATTACAAAGGTACGATAAATTAATGTAATACGGATGGTTGCACGTTGGGAAAATGCTTAAGAAAAGTTAAGCAGCGTCCTCCCCCTGCCTTCTGCCACGGAAAGTGTCTCCCCAAAAAACGACATTACCATCAGCCTACCGAGTAAAACAATGGAATAAGGAATACGCTCAGCAGGAAAACTATGACGTTGAGAGGTAGCCCTACCTTGACAAAATCCATAAACTTGTACCCTCCCACGCCCTGTACTATGAGGTTGGTCTGGTAACCTATCGGCGTGCTGAATGCTGCGCTTGCGGCAAAGCAGATGCACACGAAGAAGGGCGTCGGGTCCATGCCCAGCTTCGTACTGATGCTGACTGCCAGTGGAAATGCCAGGGCGGCAGCGGCGTTGTTCGTGATAAGCTCCGTAAAGAGATTGGTTATCAAATACAGAGCCGCCAGCATGATGTAAATGCCATTGCTGGAATGGCGTGCCTGCTCGGCAAGGTCGATGATGTATCCTGCTATGAAGTCGGCAAAGCCGCTGTTGATCATTCCCTTGCTGATACCGAAGGCACATGCTATGGTTATGAGCACGTCCCACGAAATGAGCTTGGTATATTTCCTTGCCGAGAACATGCCTGTCCATGCCATGACGACGGCTGTGCAGCAGGCAAAGAAAAACATGTCGAGTTTAATCTTCAGTCCCAGTTGCTGGATGAATGGGAGTTCTCCAATGGTGGCTCCTATTATCATGAGGGCAACGAGAATGATGGCGAAGTACTTCTTGCGGCTGCTCAGTTCGGGCTCTGCTCCCACGACGTTTATCATCCAAAAGACACGGCTCTCTCCCCATGTAGGCACGAAAGTCTTGTCTGCATCCAGCAAGAGGGTGTCCTGCTTGGTGAGCGGAGTGTTCATCCAGTCGCCCGTCATGAGCGTTCCTCCACGCCTGATACCCCTGACAGTCGCTCCGTAATGCCTGTAGAAGTCGAATTCTCGCAAGGTTCTTCCCAACCCGGGGAAACGAGTGTGCAGCATGGCTTCCACCCTGACGAGGTCTGGATTGTCGGGAATCTCCTCCTCGGCAGACTCCGACTCTCTCTTGTCCGGAAGCAGGTATCGTGACAACATTATCAGATAGAACAATCCCGTCAAGGCTATGAAGACACCTACCTTGCTTAGCTCGAACATGGAAAGCCCATGCCCTCCGTGTACGAAACCTTCGCTTATGCCGTCACGGATGAGTCCGTCCAGCACGATGTTCGTGCTGGTACCTATAAGAGTACACATTCCTCCGAGGATGGTAGCATAGCTCAGGGGTATTAGGAACTTCGTGTCTGGCAGGTGCACCTTCCTTGCCCAGTTCTTTATCATGGGGGCAAAGATAACCACCACGGGGGTATTGTTGAGGAATGCCGATATGAACGATATGATGGGCAAGAATCTTAGGCACGTTTTTGTCAAAGTCGCTTTGCCTGAAGGCAGAAGGCGATACGTTACCTGCTCGAGAATCCCACTCTTCCTTACCCCTTCGCTTACGAGATATAGCAAGGCTACGGTTATCATCCCTTTGTTGCTGAAGCCTTCAAGGCATTCCTTGGGCTGGAGTATGCCTCCACACAGCAGGAATACCACTGCCGTGAACAATATGAGCCCAGGACGAAGCTTGTCCGCCACCAATGCCCAAAGCATTCCTATGAGGACGAGAGCCGTATAAATCGTTTCAAACGTCATTTCCTGACAACTTACTTGTTATTTATATTCACTCCAACTGCGTATGGCAAGTTTTTCCAGAGGTGTCGTGCAGAAGGCGTTGATGAATGCGGCGGCAAGGCGTGCGTTGGTTATCAATGGAATGTTGAGGTCCACAGCCGCGCGGCGCACCTTGTAGCCGTTGCTCAATTCGCATGCCGACAGGTTCTTTGGTATGTTCACCACCATGTCTATCTTCTTTTCATGGACGAGGTCCAGCACCTGTGGCGAGCCTTCCTCTCCGGGCCAGTATACACGCTCGTTGGAAACGCCGTTGGTAGTCAGGTAGTCGCTTGTACCACTTGTGGCGAAAATCCTGTATCCATGTTGCACGAGCATCCTGGCAGCATCGAGCATGCTTGCCTTGTCCTTGGCGGTACCGGTAGAAAGCAGGATGTTCTTCTTGGGAATGCGGTGGCCTACGCTAAGCATGGACTTCAGCAAGGCACTATTGGTATCCTCGCCCAGGCATCCCACCTCACCCGTAGAACTCATGTCCACGCCAAGCACGGGGTCGGCCTTCTGAAGGCGATTGAAAGAGAACTGGCTGGCCTTGATGCCAACGTAGTCGAAGTCGAAGAAGCTCTTGCCGGGCTTCTCCACGGGCAATCCGAGCATGACCTTGGTGGCAAGTTCTATGAGGTTAATCTTCAGCACCTTGCTGACGAATGGGAACGAGCGGCTGGCTCTCAGGTTGCATTCTATCACCTTGATTTCGTTTTCCCTTGCAAGGTATTGTATGTTAAACGGACCGCTAATGTTTAGTTCGCGTGCTATCTGGGCGGAAATCTTCTTGATGCGCCTTACGGTCTCTACGTACAGTTTCTGAGCGGGGAACTGTATCGTGGCATCTCCGGAATGAACTCCGGCAAACTCTATGTGCTCGCTTATGGCATAGGCTATTATCTCGCCATTCCTTGCCACGGCATCCATCTCTACCTCCTTGGTATTGAGCATGAACTTGCTAATCACCACGGGATGCTTCTTGCTGACGTTGGCAGCGAGGGTAAGGAACCTCTCCAGTTCCTCCTGGTTGGAGCATACGTTCATGGCGGCACCCGAGAGCACATACGATGGGCGCACCAATACGGGGAACCCTACTCTCTCGATGAAGGCATTTACGTCCTCCATGCTTGTCAGGGCACTCCATTCCGGCTGGTCTACCCCAATCCTATCCAGCATGGCAGAGAACTTGTCGCGGTCTTCTGCGTTGTCGATGTAGCAGGCCTGGGTTCCGAGTATGGGTACCCGCTGGGCATCGAGCTTCAGGGCAAGGTTGTTGGGTATCTGTCCACCCGTGCTGACCACCACTCCCATCGGGATTTCCAGTTCTACTATGTCCATTACCCTCTCGAAGGTCAATTCGTCAAAATAGAGACGGTCGCACATGTCGTAGTCCGTAGATACGGTCTCGGGGTTGTAGTTTATCATCACGGAACGGTAGCCTTCCTTGCGTATGGTGTTCAGGGCTTGTACGCCACACCAGTCGAACTCTACGCTCGAACCTATGCGATATGCTCCCGAGCCAAGTACTATGACGGACTTTTCCCCGCCGTACTCAAGGTCGTGCCCTGATGCGGCGTAGGTCAGGTAAAGGTAGTTCGTCATGGCGGGATATTCGGCGGCGAGCGTATCTATCTGCTTGACGTAAGGAACTATGCCCATCTGCTTGCGCCTGTTGCGTACCAGCAGCAAGGCTTCGTCTATGTCCATCTCCCTTTCCATGCCCAAGGCCCTGGCAATCTGGAAATCCGTGAATCCGTATACCTTTGCTCTCTTTAGCAAATCCTTGTCGATGGTATTGATGTGGCATGTATTCAATACCTTATTTATATTATATATATTGAGCAGTTTCTCCAGGAACCATTTGTCTATCTTCGTCAGGGCGTGTATGTCTTCTACGGAATAACCTGCAAAGAAAGCCTTTTCTATCATGAAGATACGCTTGTCAGTAGGCATTCGCAGCGCATTGTCCAGGTCGTCTATCTTCAGTTCCTTGTTGCCTACGAAACCATGCATTCCCTGCCCTATCATCCTAAGGCCCTTCTGGATGGATTCCTCGAAGGTGCGACCTATAGCCATCACCTCACCCACGCTCTTCATGCTGCTGCCCAATTCCCTGTCAACTCCACGGAACTTGCCAAGGTCCCACCGAGGTATCTTGCACACGACATAGTCGAGGGCTGGCTCGAAGAAGGCTGAGGTCGTCTTCGTCACGGAATTCTTCAGTTCGAACAAGCCATACCCCAGTCCCAACTTGGCAGCCACGAAGGCAAGGGGATATCCCGTGGCCTTGGAGGCAAGGGCGGAGCTGCGGCTCAAACGGGCGTTGACCTCGATGACGCGGTAGTCCTCGCTCTGAGGGTCGAAGGCATACTGCACGTTGCACTCTCCCACTATTCCCACATGGCGTACTATCTTTATGCTCAGGGCCCTCAGCTTGTGGTATTCGCTGTTGGACAATGTCTGAGATGGTGCTATGACGATGCTCTCTCCCGTGTGTATGCCGAGGGGGTCGAAATTCTCCATGTTGCAGACCGTGATGCAATTGTCGTAACGGTCGCGCACCACCTCGTACTCTATTTCCTTCCATCCCTTCAGGCTCTTCTCCACCAGTACCTGTGGCGAGAAGGAGAATGCCTTCTCGGCCAACTTGTTGAGCTCCTCCTCGTTGTCGCAGAAGCCCGAGCCAAGTCCTCCCAGGGCGTATGCTGCCCTCAGTATGACGGGATAGCCCAGTTCGCTGGCAGCCGCTCGTGCCTCGGCAATGTCCGAGCAAGCATGGCTCTTGATGGTCTTTACGCCTATCTCGTCCAGCTTGCCCACGAAGAGTTCCCTATCCTCGGTATCTATTATGGCTTGTACAGGCGTGCCAAGCACCTTCACACCATACTTGTCGAGCACTCCGCTCTTGTGCAGGGCCACGCCGCAGTTGAGGGCGGTCTGTCCTCCGAAGGCAAGCAATATGCCCTGCGGACGCTCCTTCTGGATTACACGTTCCACGAAATATGGGGTAACTGGCAGGAAATATATTTGGTCTGCCACCCCCTCCGAAGTCTGTACCGTTGCTATGTTGGGGTTTATCAGTATGGTCTCAATGCCTTCCTCGCGCAGAGCCTTCAGAGCCTGAGAGCCAGAATAGTCGAATTCCCCTGCCTCGCCTATCTTTAGTGCCCCAGAGCCAAGGAGGAGCACCTTGCGCACCTTCTCGTCCGAGCAAGCAGTGGGTATTTCCTTGACTGCCTTGTCGTCGCCAAGGACTTGGTAGGCAGGATCCTGCAAAACGGAGATGAACTCGTCGAACAGAAACTCCGTATCGATAGGTCCTGCACATGCCTCAGGATGGAACTGGGCAGAGAACCATGGATAAGTGCTGTGCCTGATGCCCTCGTTGGAACCATCGTTCATGTTCACGAATAGAGGCTTCCAATCATGTGGTAATGTCTTGCCGTCGACGGCATATCCATGATTCTGAGTTGTTATGAAGCAACGGTTCGTACCAACCATCCTAACAGGCTGGTTGTGTGAACGATGTCCATATTTCAATTTGTATATAGATGCACCTGCAGCCTTGGCAAGCAACTGGTTGCCCATACATATTCCCATGATAGGGCGGGGCGTTCCGCCATTGGCAACCTCACGTTGCATGAAGCGTTGAATGTTCTCTACAGCATCCACGCAAGTGTCCGGATCGCCGGGGCCATTGGCAAGGAACAACCCATCGAACTCAAGGTCGTTGAAGTCGTAGTTCCATGGCACCCTTACCACGTCAATGCCCCTCTTTAGAAGGCACCTGATGATGTTGTTCTTCACGCCGCAGTCCACGAGCACCACGGTCGGGGTCTTGCCTCCCCTTACCTTGGCATAGGCTGGTGTGTCCTCTGGAAGCCTGTTGCATGGCTCCTCGTATTCATCGGCCTTGTACCTTATTATCTCCTTGCACGACACCTGGGCGACGTAGTTCACGCCAGCATACTGTCCGAAGTCGAGGTCGGCATCATCTCCTTCCATGAGCAACTTGCCCATCATGCTACCCTTCTCACGCAAGAGTTTCGTCAGTTCTCTCGTGTCTATTCCCGTAATGCCGGGCACACCCTCTCGCTTGAGCCAGTCGGCAAGGCTTTCCTTTGCGTTCCAATGGGAATACATCTCGCTGTAATCCTGGCATATCAGGGCACTTGCATAAATGCGGTCGCTCTCCATAAATGTAGAAATGCCGCCCTTCTGAGCATCAGAGGACGGCACGCCGTAATTACCGACAAGGGGGAATGTCATCACCATCAACTGACCTGCATAGGACGGGTCGGTGAGGCTTTCGGGATAACCCATCATAGCCGTATTGAACACCACTTCGCCCGTCACGGACTTTTCACAACCAAAGGAGAAACCCGTGAACTCGGTTCCGTCCTCCAACCTCAGAATTACCTTCTTGCGCATTTCCTGTTATTGTATTACTTGTATTAATGCTGCGTCTGCCATAATCCATGGTGCATAGGCAGCAGATATAATCTCCTATTTTGCTTGCAAAATTACAATATTTTTCCCTTAGCACAAAGAGGAAAGATAAAAAATACCTCTTTTTGGTACTTTTTACACAATAACTTTTTTCATTATACTTATTATTCATACTTTTGCGCAATCATAATCAACACTCAGCAAAAAATGAAAACCAACAACGACACACTCTCCGACAATGCGTTCAGGGAGTTGCATGAGGGCGAGGAATACACGCCACTCATGCAGAGTGACACACACCCCAAGGAAGTAACGGCATGGTCTGTCGGATGGGGGATTGTGATGGCAGTGCTGTTCAGCGCAGCGGCGGCATACCTGGGACTAAAGGTGGGACAGGTCTTCGAGGCTGCCATACCCATTGCCATCATTGCCGTAGGACTCTCTTCCGCCACGGGCAGAAAGGGAGCCTTGGGAGAGAACGTCATGATACAGAGCATAGGAGCATGCAGCGGAGTAATCGTGGCAGGCGCGATATTCACCCTTCCAGCCCTCTACATATTGCAGTCAAAATATCCCGAAATGACGGTCAACTTCATGGAGGTCTTCCTCTCAAGCCTGCTGGGCGGAATACTGGGAATCCTGTTCCTGATACCATTCAGGCGCTACTTCGTAAAGGACATGCACGGCAAATACCCCTTCCCCGAGGCTACGGCCAGCACGCAGGTACTTGTCAGCGGAGAGAAGGGAGGCGACCAGGCAAAGCCGCTCCTGCTGGCAGGATTGGTTGGCGGAGCCTATGACTTCGTCGTAGCAACCTTTGGACTATGGAACGAGAATTTCACTTCCAGGGCCCTGCCATACGGAGAGGCGATTGCCGCAAAGGCAAAACTCGTCCTCAAGTGCAATACAGGGGCAGCCGTTCTCGGCATGGGATATATCGTCGGCCTGAAATACGCCTTCATCATTTGCTGCGGCAGCATGCTCGTGTGGTGGGTAATAGTTCCAGCCATTTCCTTCTTCTTCCCTAACGTTGAGGTCCAGGAGGGAGTGGTAGCGGCAACTGCCTCCGCCGAGCAGATATTCCGCTACGCAAAGAGCATCGGAATAGGAGGCATAGCCATGGCAGGGGTAATAGGCATAGTCAAGAGCCGTAGCCTGATAGCAGGTGCGCTGAGGCTTGCCACGCACGAGATGGGCGGCAGCAAGGCGGCTGCCCCGGTTCCTGCACGCACGCAGCAAGACCTGTCCATGCGACTCATCACATGTGGAATACTCGCCAGCATAGTAGCCATAGCAGCTTTCTTCCATCTCGACGTCATGCATGGCATACTGCGTTTCAGCCTCGTGGCCCTGCTGGTCGTGATTGTCATCACTTTCCTGTTCACGACGGTTGCAGCCAACGCTATAGCCATAGTTGGCACTAACCCCGTTAGCGGCATGACGCTGATGACGCTGATACTGGCTTCCGTCATAATGGTTGCCGTAGGACTCAATGGCACTGAGGGAATGGTGGCAGCCCTAATAATGGGTGGAGTCGTATGTACGGCACTCAGCATGGCTGGAGGCTTCATCACAGACCTCAAGATAGGATACTGGCTGGGCTCCACTCCGAGGAAGCAGGAGACGTGGAAGTTCCTCGGTACCCTTGTCAGCGCAGCCACGGTGGCAGGAGTGATAATGATACTCAACAAGACATACGGATTCACGGACGGACAATTGTCGGCACCACAGGCAAACGCCATGGCAGCCGTTATAGAGCCTCTCATGAGCGAGGGAGGAGCCCCCTGGCTGCTGTATGGCATAGGAGCCCTGGTTGCCCTTGCCCTCAACGCAGCCGGCATATCCGCCTTAGCATTTGCTCTCGGCATGTTCATACCACTCGAACTCAACCTCCCGCTGCTCGTAGGCGGAGCCATAAACTGGTTCGTCACCACACGCAGCACTACCCCAGCCGTCAACGCCTCTCGCGGAGAAAGGGGGACTCTCTTGGCAAGCGGATTCATAGCAGGAGGAGCCTTGATGGGAGTGGTCAGCGCAGCTCTCAGATTCGGGGGCATATCTTTCGACTATGGGGCATGGTGGGACAACAGCCTTAGCGAGCTGATTTCACTCGGAATGTACTGCATATTGGCAATCTATTTCATCAGGGCAAGCATGAAGGGTGGCAGATAGAGCCGTAAATGTCGCAAAACAAGCTATTTGCAGAAAAAAGTTTCCTCTTTTGGCATGGCGTTTCACGAAAATGTTGTAAATTTGCGCCGCCGTTACGAGATGACGGCATATTTCAAACCTATATAAAAGTTTAATTAAATTATGGCAACAAAAATCAGATTGCAGCGTCACGGCCGCAAAGGCTATGCTTTCTACAGCATCGTAATCGCCGATGTAAGAGCTCCACGTGATGGTAAGTTTACAGAAAAGATTGGTACCTACAACCCCAACACCAATCCTGCCACTGTAGATTTGAAATTCGACCGTGCCCTGTATTGGGTAGAGTGCGGCGCACAGCCCACAGACACGGCTCGCAACATTCTGTCTAAAGAAGGTGTGTACTTGATGAAGCATCTACGCGGTGGCGTAAAGAAGGGTGCTTTTGACGAAGCCACATGCGAGGCTAAGTTCAACGCATGGAAGGCTGACAAGCAAAAGGGGATCGCAGCTTTGGAAGCCAAGTTGGCTGCCGACAAGAAGGCCGCCGATGCAGCACGCATCGAAGCTGAGAAGAAGACCAACGAGGAGATTGCAAGGAAAGTAGCCGACAAGAAGGCTGCCGAAGCTGCTGCCAAGGCAGAAGCAGAGGCTGCACAGGCCGCTGAGGCTGAACAGGCTGCTGAAGGTGAAACGACAGAAACTCCTGCAGAAGCTTAAAAAAAATCAAAACACAAACCATTATTTCAATTAGACTTTTTCCAAACACAAACACAGGAGGGATGCTACCGTGAGGCAGCATCCCTTCATACTTTAAAGGGTTGTTCTATAAATTCGACCGAGGCACTTGCAGAATACTTTATGTCAGATTCATGGCTTTAATGAAGGAGCGATGCGGGCATCGTAAC
>SFXD01000048.1 GCA_004559785.1 bacterium
AGATGGGCGGCTATGAGGCTGACGAGGAAATTGACTAATTCAACTTTCTCAAGTGCTTGATGACCGTAAACAATGGTTCAAGGTCCTCCCCAAAGGGGCGCAGCATACTTTCTTTTGATACCCAATCCATTTGAACTTGCGAAACAATTACGAATCTTATTACATGGACAATAACATCAGTTACATACAACGGAAATACATAGAGTTGCCTGTCAGGGAGAGTTCGAAATTGACGGAATTCCTCATGAAGCAGATGTCCGGCGTAAGCAGGAACCACGTAAAGGACCTGCTGAGGGGACGTGCCGTGACGGTGGACAGGCAGCTCGTGACGCAATACGACCATGTGCTCTCGCCAGGCCAGATGGTGCGCATTACCCGCCACAAGCGCAGCACGGAGCTGGTTAACAAATACGTAAAAATCATTTACGAGGACAAGGATGTCGTGGTTATCGAGAAGGCCCCCGGCATACTAAGCATGGCAAACGCCCCGGGGCAATATTGCATCAAGCAGATACTGGACGAGTATTTCCTGAGGAGACATTTCAAGTGCAAGGCACACGTGGTGCACAGGCTCGACAAGGAAACGAGCGGGTTGATGATATTCGCCAAGTCGATAGACGTAAAGCTTGCTTTGGAAAACAACTGGCACGACATCGTATACGACAGGCGCTATGTAGCGGTGCTTTGCGGCTCCATGCCACAGGAAGGAGGTACCGTACATTCATGGCTGAAGGACAACAAGTCGTATGTGACGTATAGCAGCCCTACCGACAACGGAGGCAAGGAAGCTATCACCCACTATAGAAGGCTGAATGCCAACGAAGAATTCACCCTGGCAGAGATGAAACTCGAGACGGGAAGGAAAAACCAGATTCGCGTACACATGTCCGACTTGGGCTTCCCCGTTGCCGGCGACCAGAAATACGGGGCAAGCCGCAACCCCATCGGACGCCTTGCCCTGCACGCATATAGGTTGCACTTCTATCACCCTGTAAGCGGCGAGCAGATGAAGTTCGAGACAGCCTTTCCTACCCCATTTCTAAATTTATTTAAATAACTATACTTTAATGTCTTACATTTAATCAATTAAAGTTATGAATAAGTATTTCAATCTAACCATTCTATCCATCTTTACTCTGTTGCTTACTTCCTGCGGCGTTGGCTCAACCTCTGGCACGCAGAGCAACGCTACGACGAACGCCCTCAACGCCGGCACTACCGCAGGCAGCCTGCTTGGCAATGTCCTGACCTCCCTGTTGAGCGGAACCACGAAGGCAGAATCCCTCGTCGGTACATGGACGTATTCCGCACCGAAGGTAGTCTTCGAGAGCGAGAACGTTCTTGCCAAGATTGGCAGCACGGTGGCAAGCTCAAAGATAGAGTCTACCCTCGAAAGCCAATTGAAGAAGGTAGGATTCACCGCAGGTGCCACAAAGATGACATTCAACAGCGACAATACCTGCTCTCTGAACGTGGGCGGAAAGGATTGGGCAGGCACATACCAGTTTGACGCATCGACCAAGACGATGACCGTAACCGGAGCCTTCGGCGTTGGGACGATGAAGTGCACGGCCAACGTCAGCGGCAACTCCCTCTACATGCTGTTCGATGCAGATGCCATCCTCAAGCTTGCCACGAACCTCACGTCGAATACGTCTTCAAGCTCGATTTCAACCATCCTGAAGTCCTACAACGGACTTAAATTGGGCTGGACGATGACCAAGTAGCAAATAGGTGCTCATTTTTTTGTCCATCTACGGATATTGTTGTAAATTTGCATTTGGTTTTATATTAATTGCCACATATCCCGTGGCGCAACGACACATTAAACAAATTACAAATGAACATTTCATACAAGTGGCTTCTCGAATACGTAGACACCAACCTCACCGCGCATGAGATAGCCGATGCCCTGACGAGCATCGGGCTTGAGGTGGGTGGCGTAGAAGAGGTGCAGAGCATAAGGGGAGGTCTCGAAGGACTCTGGACGGGACATGTATTGACGTGTGAGGCACACCCCAACAGCGACCACATGCACGTCTGTACCGTGGATGTCGGGCAAGGCGACCCCATTCAGATAGTTTGCGGTGCACCCAACGTAGAGGCAGGGCAAAAGGTAGTGGTGGCAGTCATTGGCACCAAGCTGTATGACGGAGACGAGTGCTTCACCATCAAGCGCAGCAAGCTGCGTGGCGTTGAGAGTTGCGGAATGATTTGCGCCGAGGACGAGATTGGCATAGGCTCCGACCACAGCGGAATCATCGTGCTGCCCGAGGACACCCCTGTGGGTATGCCGGCAGCAAGGTACTACAATGTCGAAAGCGACTACCTCATAGAGGTAGACATCACCCCCAACAGGGCGGATGCATGCAGCCATTACGGCGTTGCAAGGGACCTGTATGCATGGCTCGTGCAGAATGGGCATGAGACATCGCTCCACCGTCCCGGCTGCGAGGAGTTTTCCGTAGACGACGAAAGCCTCACCATCCCTGTCGAGGTACGTGATGCTGGGGCATGCCCGCGCTATTGCGCCGTGACGCTCACGGGTTGCAAGATAGGAGAAAGCCCCGAATGGCTCCAGAAAAGGCTGCGCACGATAGGCCTGCGCCCCATCAACAACATCGTGGACGTCACCAACTATATAATGATGGCATACGGACAGCCCCTGCATTGTTTCGATGCGGACATGATAAAGGGAGGCAAGGTAGTGGTACGCACCATGCCAGAGGGCACCCCCTTCGTCACGCTCGACGGTGCGGAGCACAAGCTGTCTGCCAACGACCTTGTCATCTGCAACGAGGAAGAGCCCATGTGCATAGCAGGCGTGATCGGAGGCAAGGGCAGCGGAACATACGACTCCACGGTCAACGTCCTGCTGGAGAGTGCCTATTTCAACCCGACCTACATCCGCAAGAGTGCCCGCAGGTACGGCTTGGGGACAGACGCAAGCTTCAGGTTCGAGCGAGGCGTCGACCCCAACGGTCAAGTTTATGCCTTGAAGCAGGCTGCCATATTGGCAAGGCAACTTGCAGGAGCCAAGGTCAGCATGCAGGTAGTTGACATATACCCTACTCCACTACAGGACTTCAAGGTCGAGGTCTCCTATGAATATATCGACCGCTTGATAGGCAAGCACATACCCAGCCAGACGGTAAGGAGCATAGTGGAGAGCCTTGAGATGAAGGTCGAAGGCAGTACGCCCGACGGGCTTAGCCTCTCCGTGCCTGCCTACCGCGTGGACGTTCAGCGCCCGTGCGACGTGGTGGAAGACATACTGCGCATCTATGGCTACAACAATGTCGAGATACCCACCACGCTGAAGAGCTCGCTTTCCGTGAAGGGCGAAACCGACCGCAGCAACAAATTGCAGAACATCGTCGGCGAGCAGCTCGTAGGCGAAGGGTTCAACGAGATACTGAACAACAGCCTTCAGAAAGGTGCCTACTACGACGGCCTGCGGAGCTTGAAATCAGAGAACCTCGTCAAGCTCATCAATCCACTCAGCCAAGACCTCAACTCGCTTCGGCAGACATTGCTGTTCGGGGGACTTGAGACCATAGCGCGCAACGTCAGCCACAAGAACGGCAACCTGCGCCTCTTCGAGTTCGGCAACTGCTATCATTTCCATGCAGAGCGCAAATGCCCCGACATCATACCTGGAGTGAGCAGCAGCAGGGACCCACAGGTCATCAAGCACACGCTCGACGCCTACAGCGAGGAAAGCCACCTTGCCCTGTGGCTCACAGGCAAGAGGGTATGCGGATGCTGGGCACACTGCGACGAGGACAGCTCGTTTGCCGAACTCAAGGCATACGTCCTCAACATCTTCACCAGGCTAGGCGTGCCCTTCGGATTGCTCGTCTTTGCCAAGGGTGACGGCGACCTCTACGAGAAGAGCCTCGTAATACGGAACAGAGGAGGCAAGACCTTGGCAGAACTGGGCATAATATGCTGCAAGACGCTCAGGAAGTTCGGCATCGAAGATCCCGTATATTATGCAGACATCGTATGGAAGCAGGTACTCAAGGCTTGCAAGGGGCAGAACGTGAAGTACAGCGAAATCAGCAAGTACCCGGCTGTCAGCCGCGACCTTGCCTTGCTCCTGGACGTTGGCGTGGAATTCTCGGAAATTGAGAGGATTGCATACCAGACGGAGAAGAAACTCCTGCGCGAAGTGCGCCTGTTCGACGTTTACGAAGGCAAGAACCTGCCCGATGGAAAAAAGTCGTACGCCGTAAACTTTATCTTGCAGGACAACGAGAAAACCTTGAACGACAAGCAGATAGATACCATCATGAACAAGTTGATACACCAACTGACTACACAGTTGGATGCAGAACTGAGATAGGGCATGTTTTTCGTATCGAAAGTATAAATTTTAACATATAAACCAATGGGAAGAGCATTTGAATATCGTAAGGCTACGAAACTGAAGAGATGGGGACACATGGCAAAAACCTTCACCCGACTTGGCAAGCAAATTGCCATCGCCGTAAAGGCTGCAGGACCAGAACCCGAAAACAATCCCGCGTTGCGCTCCGTGATAGCTGTATGCAAGCGTGAGAACATGCCCAAGGACAACATCGAGCGCGCAATAAAGAATGCAATGGGAAAAGACCAGAGCGACTACAAGAGCGTGACGTACGAAGGATACGGCCCACACGGCGTGGCTGTGTTCGTAGACACGCTCACGGACAACACCACCCGTACCGTCGCCGACGTGAGGAGCGTCTTCAACAAATTCAACGGCAACATGGGCACCACCGGCTCGCTGGCTTTCCTCTTCGACCACAAGTGCGTGTTCACCTTCCGCAAGAAGGCGGACATGGACATGGACGACTTCATCCTCGAGATGATCGACTGCGGAGTAGAGGAAGACTGGGAAGAGGACGAGGAGGAAGGCACGATCACCATCTACGGCGAACCTACGGGGTACAACGCCATACAGAAGAAACTGGAAGCCGACGGCTTCGAAGACGTGGGCGGAGAGTTTACCTACATCCCCAACGACCTCAAGGACGTTACGCCAGAGCAGCGTGAGACCATCAACAAGATGATAGAGAAGCTTGAGGAGTTCGATGACGTGCAGACAGTATATACCAACATGAAGCCCGAGGAAGATTGATTCCTCCTCATCAGTAATTACCGACATTCAAAGTATAAGTGGCTGAAAGATTCCTTGAAGCCACTTATACTTGTATCTATTTATTCATCACTACTTACCCGTATGAATCAAAGTTGCAAATCTGTCAATACCGGCGAGAAGCAGGTGCTGTACAAGACCAAGGGCACATGCAGCCAGTACATAGACGTCGCCCTCAAGGATGGCAGGATTACGAGATGCTGCATCCATAGAGGTTGCATGGGCAATACCCAGGGACTATCGTCGCTTGTGGTGGGCATGAAGGCTGAGGATGTCATAGCAAGGCTGAATGGCATACAGTGTGGCATGAGAGGTACTTTTTGTCCCGACCAGCTGTGTAGGGCGATAGAGGAAGCGTCCAAGCTATAGCCTGCCTTTCCGTTCTTCAAATACTCCGAGCGTGTTTCAGCCAAACAGGGCCCGTGTTTTGCTTAAACACGCCGAGAGTTATGGGAAGTCCTCTCCCCCTGTCGTAAGGTGAGGAGGGGGCAAAACGACCGTTTCCCATCATTGGTTTTACGAAAACCAAGATACGACGGGTTAGGGACCGAACTGCCACGGGGGGTACGTCCTATTGGCCTTATTTTTTTTTGAATGGGATATACCCATGTAAAAAAGAGGGAGGCAAGTGCCCTCTGTGCTTGGCATATACCTCCAACCCTATTGTCTTGCCTGTATTGGGGCGGTTACTTCTTCTTCCAGAAACCCTCTCCCGTATAGTGTGCGCTCTTGCTGAGAGGCTCGATGCTGCCAAACTTCGACCATTCTGGGTCAGCCTTGAACTTGGCAAGGAATGCGTCCGGCACATACAGGGTGCATGATGCCGAGGGATTGCAATTCTTGGGCATCTCGTAGTACTCGGTACTCAGGAGGTACACTTTCTTCAGCTTGGTGCATGTTTCAAGCATACCGAACATACGGTTCTTGAAGTCGTTGGGGATGGAAACCTCCTCCAATGCGTTGCACCCGACGAAGGCGCCGTCGTCGAGCTTCTTCATCGTGATGGCCATAAGTATGCTCTTCAGGTTGGTGCATCCTTCGAATGCCCCTACCCTGATCCACCAGATGTTGTCGCCGAAACGCACAGACGAGAGAGATGTGCACCCCTTGAATGCCTCTACCCCTACCGTATAAGCATCGACGTTAAGTGTCTCAAGCGACTTGCAGCCCTCGAAGGCATTGTCGTTGATGACGGCTATGGGTCCCTGGAAATGCACTTGCCTGAGGGATGTGCAATTCCTGAAAGCCTTGTTTACGATGTGGTTCAGCTTCGGGGCGAACCATATTTCCTTAATGTTCGTATTGCCCTCGAACTCGCTGTCGGCAATGTACAGGATGTCCTTACCAAACCCAAGTTTTTCCTCCGTTGGCTGGTACTTCTCTGCCCTGTGCCTTGGCGTGTAGAAGAAGATGTCCTTCACGTCCACCTTCTCCGCCTCCTTGGCCTTTACGTTTACCTTGGCTTCGCCGTTTGTCTCCTTGCCGCCGCCCTGGCTGCAAGACGTTGCGGAGATGGCAAGGATGGTGCTCATTGCCACAACGCCCGCAAATCTAAATGTCTTTTTCATTCCAAAAAATCTTTAAAGTATGTAATACGTAGGTATGTCTGTTACACGCATACAGCCTTGTGAATGTACGCCCCCAAGGCACGAACGTGCCCGTACGGCGCACGACAAAGCCTGTACACCATGGCAAAGATATGGAAAATGTAGCACAAAGAGGCACAATAAATGTTATTTTTTATCGGAAATAGTCGAAATTTATGTAACATTGGCCTTTGGCAGGCGGTACTCTCGCTCGGAAATACCCAAAAGCATTTGGTATTTCGCTCGCTTATTCGTACCTTTGCATAAAAATTGCGATGGACGTACGGGTAGTTGGCAGCGTTTGGCATTCGTTTGCCAACGATAACGCGACAGCATGGGATGGCAGGCCAAGTTGCCGGCTCGGTTTTTACGTATGTCTTGGCGCGGATTGACTTTAACGGAAAGATGATAGCAATAGAAAACCTCGCAATAGAATTTGGTGCACGGCCACTCTTCACGGACGTCAGTTTCGTGATAAACGACCACGACAGGATAGCCCTGGTAGGCAAGAACGGTGCCGGCAAGAGTACCATGCTGAAGACGATAGCGGGCCTGCAGGAACCTACGACGGGCATCGTGTCGCGCCCAAGGGAGTGTACGATAGCTTACCTGCCGCAGGTGATGGTGCTTGAGGACAAGCGCACCGTAAGGCAGGAAGCGGAACAGGCCTTCGCCCACCTGAAGTCGATGGAGGCGGAACTGTCAAGGCTGAACACGACCCTTGCGGAGCGTACGGATTACGAAAGCGAATCGTATATGGCATTGGTGGAAGAATTCACCCACAAAACAGACAGGTTCCACACCATGGGTGGGTCCAACTATCATGCGGAGATAGAGAGGACGCTGCAGGGACTGGGATTCGAACGTGACGACCTCGACCGTCCTACCAGCGAGTTCAGCGGAGGGTGGAGAATGAGGATAGAGCTTGCCAAGCTGCTCTTGCAGCAACCGGACGTGCTGCTGCTGGACGAGCCGACGAACCACCTCGACATAGAAAGCATACAATGGCTTGAGCAGTTCCTCTCTACGAAGGCAAACGCCGTGGTGCTGGTAAGCCACGACCGCGCCTTCGTCAACAACGTCACGAACCGCACCCTTGAGATTTCGTGCGGCAAGCTGTACGACTACAAGGTAGGCTACGACGAATACGTCTCGCTGCGTGCCGAGAGGCGCGAGCAGCAGCTGCGTGCCTACGAGAACCAGCAGAAGGAGATAGCCGACATAAAGGCGTTCATCGAAAGGTTCAGGTACCAGGCGACGAAGGCCATACAGGTGCAGAGCAGGATAAAGCAGCTGGAGAAGATAGTACCCATAGAAGTGGACGAGGTGGACAACTCGGCACTGAGGCTGAGGTTCACCTGCTCGGTGCGGAGCGGTGACTACCCCCTGATATGCAAGGATCTGGCCAAGTCGTACGGCGAGAAGACCGTCTTCAGCAACGTAAACCTCACCATTTCCAGGGGTGAGAAGGTAGCCCTGGTGGGGAGGAACGGCGAGGGTAAGACCACATTCGTGAAGTGCGTGATGGAAGCCGCCTCCGACGGAGGGACGCAAGTAGGCGGCAACCCCTTCTTCGAGGGAAGCGTGAAGATAGGGCACAACGTACAGATAGGTTACTTTGCCCAGAACCAAGCCCAGCTGCTGGACGGCGAACTGACCGTGTTCGACACCATCGACCGTGTGGCCAAGGGCGACGTAAGGCTCAGGATTAGGGACATACTGGGGGCATTCATGTTCGGAGGCGAGGCAGGCGACAAGAAGGTGAAGTTCCTCTCGGGAGGCGAAAGGACACGACTGGCAATGATAAAGCTGCTGCTCGAACCCGTCAACTGCCTCATACTCGACGAGCCTACCAACCATCTGGACATGAGGAGCAAGGATGTACTGAAGCAGGCCATACGCGACTTCGACGGCACGGTCATCGTGGTTAGCCACGACAGGGAGTTCCTCGACGGCCTGGTGACAAAGGTGTACGAATTCGGCGGAGGCATGGTACGCGAGCACCTGGGTGGCATATACGACTTCCTAAGGAACAGGCAGCTGAAGGAACTGGATTCGCTCAATGCCCAGCCGACGCCCGAGCATGCGCCAGCCGACAAGGCCGACAAGACTCCGTCCGAAGGAAGGCTGACCTACGAGGAGCAAAAGGCAAGGGCAAGGCTGCTGAAGAAATGGGAGAAAGCATCTGCCGACGCCGAAAGGCATGTCTCGGAACTGGAGGCCGCCCTGAGGATACTGGAGGACCAGATGTCGACGCCCACGGGAAGCGCGGAAACCACGCTCTACGAGAGGCACGGGAGGCTGAAGCAGCAGCTGGCCGAAGCCGAGAAGGAATGGGAGACAGCCATGGAGAACCTGGAAAAATGCCAGGAGCAATGACCCCTTTGACACTTGGGCACATTATTAATACACACACATATATATAAATCAGAAAGGAGACACATAGAAATGCCAATCAGGTTACCTGACAAATTGCCAGCCATAGAATTCCTGAAGAAGGAGAACATCTTCGTGCTGGGGGACGAAAGAGCCAACAGCCAGGACATAAGGCCCCTGAAGATAGCCATCCTAAACCTCATGCCGCTGAAGATTACCACGGAGACGGACTTGATAAGGCTGCTGTCCAACAGCCCCCTCCAACTGGAGGTACAGTTCATGAAGGTCAAGGCACATACCAGCAAGAATACCCCCATCGAGCACATGAAGGCCTTCTACCACGACTTCGACAAGATGAAGGAGGAGAAGTTCGACGGCATGATAATCACCGGTGCGCCAGTGGAGCACCTCGACTACAAGGACGTCAACTACTGGGAGGAGATAAGCGGCATCTTCTCGTGGGCGAGGACACACGTCACCAGCACCCTGTACATCTGCTGGGCGGCACAGGCAGGACTGCATTACCATTACGGTATCCCGAAATATCCGCTGCCGGAGAAGATGTTCGGCATCTTCCCGCAGTATACGCTACAGCCGTTCCTGCCCATCTTCCGGGGCTTCGACGATGTCTTCAACATGCCACACAGCCGGCATACGGAAATACGCAGGGAAGACATAGAAAAGGTGAGTGAACTGTCCATAATAGCGGAAAGCCCCATCAGCGGAGTGTCCATGGTGATGGCAAGGGGAGGCAGGGAGATATTCATCACGGGGCACTCGGAATACTCGCCCCTCACACTCGACACGGAATACAAGAGGGACCTGGCCAAGGGGCTGCCCATACACCTCCCCTACAACTACTACCGGGACGACGACCCCGGCAAGGGTCCCCTCGTGACGTGGAGGGCTCACGGCAACCTGCTCTTCCAGAACTGGCTCAACTATTACGTCTACCAAGAGACCCCTTACGACATAGATGAGATACATTGAGCTGCTTTCCCCTGCCAGGGACATAGAGTGCGGCATTGCAGCCATCGACCATGGTGCAGATGCCGTGTACATCGGGGCACGTCGCTATGGGGCGAGGGCAGACGCAGGCAACGGGACGGAGGACATTGCAGACCTGTGCAGATACGCACACCAGTACGGAGTAAGGGTGTACGTAGCATTGAACACCATACTGTACGACTCCGAACTGGAGGACACGCGCAACCTGGCATGGGACCTGTACCACTCGGGGGTGGATGCCTTCATAGTGCAGGACATGGCCACGCTCGGTATGGACATGCCTCCTGTGCCACTTCATGCCAGCACGCAGATGGACAACCGCACGCCCGGCAACGTACTCACCCTTTCTTCACTCGGATTCACGCAGGTAGTGCTTGCGCGCGAATTGTCGCTCCGGCAGATACGGGACATACACCAGAGGGTGCCTGGGATGAGACTGGAGGCGTTCTGCCACGGGGCCTTGTGCGTGTCGTACAGCGGCAGGTGCCATGCCTCGCAGTACTGCTTTGCCCGTTCAGCCAACCGTGGCGAATGTTCGCAGTTCTGCCGCCTCCCGTTCACGTTGCGCGACTCCGCGGGGAGGGTCGTCGAATGCGGCCCCTATCCCCTCTCGCTAAAGGACATGAACCGCAGCGACAGCCTTGAGGAGATGATGGACGCAGGCATATCGAGCTTCAAGATAGAGGGGAGGCTGAAGGACGTGTCCTACGTGAAGAACGTCACGGCATACTACAGGCAAAGGCTCGACGAGATATTTGCCGTCAGGAAGGAATATGCACGCTCCTCCCACGGCATGGAACACTTCTCGTTCAGCCCCGACCCCGCAAGGGCCTTCTCGCGCGGCTTTACCGACTACTTCCTGCATGGCAGGACTCCTTCCATGTCGTCCTCGGACACGCCAAAGAGCAAGGGCGTGTACGTGGGCAGGGTAAAGGACGTAAGGGGCAACTGCATAATAGTGTCGGGCACGGAGAGTTTCTCCAATGGCGACGGATTCTCGTACGTCGGCAGGGACGGGCTTCTCTCGGGGTTCCGCATAAACCGCGCGGAGGGCAACCACCTCTATGCCCCCTCGCCGGTAGGGGGACTGGCAAAGGGCATGGCATTGTGGAGGAACTACGACAGCGAGTGGGAACGTTCCCTGTCGAAGAGGACATCAGAGAGGCGCATACCCTCCTCCTTCAGGGTGGAACTGGCAGACAAGGGTTTCCTCGTCACCTTCCTCACAGAGGGCGAAGTTGCATCGTCATGCCTGTTCGAGTGCGTGCACCAGGAGGCTAAGACCGACCAGACAGATACGTTCAGGGACGTTTTCTCGAAGCTGGGTGATACGCCGTTCTCCTGCCAGGGCGTGGAACTCGTCTGTGGCGGCGGCTGGTTCGTACCGCGCAGCAAGCTGACGGAATGGAGACGCTCGCTGGTGAAGGAAGCCGCCCCCAAGCCAAGGCAGGAGGATTGCCCCATGGCAGCCGGGGCAAAGGTATGCCTACCACCGTCAGTAAACTACAGGTACAATGTAAGCAACAAGCTGGCAAGGCAGTTCTACGAAAGCCACGGTACAAGGATAGAGTCCATGTCCATGGAGACCTCCCCTGCAAGTCCTGCCGACCTGACCCTCATGACGTGCAAGTATTGCCTGAGGTACGAGCTTGGCATTTGCAGGAAGCAAGAGTCGGCACGGACTAAGGTGAGCGAGCCGCTCTACCTCGAATCGCTGGACGGCAGGAGGTTCCGCCTCTCGTTCGACTGCCAGAAATGTGAAATGGAAGTACACAATGTATAAGCTCATACGACTGCTGCCCCTGCTGATGCTGCTGCTGGCATCGTGCCACGAAGAGCCTGCCAGCCGTGTACCGTTCGGGGTGAACGACAATCTCATAGTGACCTCTGACAGCCTCGTCCTGCAGTACCAGCGACCCACCCACAACCTGTCAGCCACAGCCTCCGCCGACAGCGTCGTACTCTTCCGCAAGGACGCCCTGGTCATTGCCCAGGTAACGCTCATACCCGAGGACGAGGCGGACAGCATTTGGGTGAAGGTGGCGCGCGACCAGCAAACCATGGGATGGCTGAGGCACAAGGAGCTCCTCAGGTCAGCGGTGCCCGACGACCCCATCTCCAAGTTCATATTCACGTTCAGCGACTGCCACTTCTGGTATTTCCTGTGCGTCGCCGCCGTGGTCATACTGCTTATTGCCTACAGGTGGGCGAGGCACGAGTCATTCCCCTGCGTCATCCTGCACGACATACCGTCGTTCTACCCCACCATGCTCCTGCTCACCCTGTGTACTTCGGCCTCGTTGTACGCCAGCATACAGCGTTTCGTGCCCGCCATGTGGCTGCAATACTACTTCCACCCCACCCTCAACCCCTTCGCCCTCACCCCCGTCCTTGGCTTGTTCGTAGCCTCGGTATGGTTGCTGCTGGTGTTGCTCATTGCCACTATCGACGAGGTGTTCAGCCTCCTACCTCCCATGCAGTCGCTCTCCTACCTGTTCTCCCTCATGGGAATATGCCTTGCGTGCTACCTCATCTTCTCCGTGGCAGGCACGTACATGTTCGGCTATTTCCTGCTGCCCGTATCCTACGTGTTTGCCACGTGGCGATATGCGGTCATGTTCAGCCCCCATTACCTATGCGGCCGCTGTGGTGCTAAGATGCACGACAAGGGCAAGTGCCCGCTGTGCGGCGCAGAGACGGAGTAGCCTCCCTGCCTGCAATACATCCCGGCTTATCGCGGTAACTTCTGGTTACGTAGGAAGGTATTTCCCTAGCATGACTAAAGGCAAATCGTACCAAGTATTTTTTTTAGCCATCAAATACACCATTTAATTTGATAATTTCGGAATAAAACGCTATCTTTGCTTGAAAATAAACGACTAACTATATATTTAACCATGTTCAAGTACATTAAATCACTCATTTCCCTGCTTGCTGTAATTACAGCCATGCCAGGTATTTATGCTTTCGAGAATGGACAAACCGTCAGGCTCGCCATCGGAGGCAAGTCTCTCATGACCGAGAATTCCAGTTTGGACGAATCCAAGAATGCCCTCCTGTGGACAGAGACGGGGACGAACTCCCAACGATGGATCCTTGAGGACACGGGCAAGGGAACGTTCTACCTGTACAACGCATATAGCGGCCTCTACCTTGGAGGCATATCCAGTTCGTCGGCAGGCTCTCCCGTAGGACAGGTGCGGAAGACGGTTGCCGCTACCAGGGGAATTTGGGAATTGGTTCCCGTGGAGGGAGAGACGGGCAAGTACCATATCTACCTTGGCACGGCACGCAGGTACGCCCTTGCATCGGAGGCTACCGTGACGGAAGGCAGCAAGGTGACCATTGCGCTGGCCGCCTCCGTAGCCGAGGAGCGGATAATGTGGAGCGTGGAAACGGTGGAGCCACAGCCAAACGCGCTGACCGAGGAAATGCGCGACGACATGATGGACAAGTGGAAGGCAAAATACTACAAGAAGGCCTCCACGGGATATGTAATCGGAAACGGCGGCTGGTGGGGAGACGCAGAGATGTTCGAGGTGGTGCTCGATGCGTACGAAACCACGGGCAACACGGAATACAGCACGATGTTCGACAACCTTTACACCAACTTCATCAGCAGGAAAGGTTCCACCTGGTACCAGCAGGGAGTAGCCGGATACAACGAGTACAACGACGATATCGCATGGATGTGCATAGCCTGCGTGAGGGGGTATCTGATGACAGGACAGACCAAGTTCCTCACCACGGCAAGGAACAACTTCAACGGGATGTTCAAGAGGGCTGACTGTTACGGAACCGACCTCCTGCAATGGAAACACAGCAGCACGGGCCAGGGTACCACCGCCTGCATCAACGGGCCTGCATCCGTCTGCGCCTGTTACCTTGCCATCGCTACGGCAGACACCACCTATTACCAGAAGGCTCGCAAGACGTACGAAGCCAACAGGAAGTATCTGTACGAATACAAGAACGGGGTCTTCACGGGAAAGATTTATGACTCCTACGACCAGAACAACGGCAGTTACAATTCGTGGTCTTCTACCTACAACCAAGGTACTTGCCTCGGAGCTGCCATCATGCTCTACCAGCATTATGGCGACGAGAAGTACAGGCAGGATGCAGATGCCATCGCAAAGTGGACAAAAGCCAACCTTGCCAACGGGAACGGATTGGTTCATGTCTGCCAGACGGTGTCGGGCGACCTATGCGGATTCAAGGGCATACTCATGAGGTATGTACGTCAATATGCCGCAGTAATGGGGCATCCCGAGTATTACGACTGGCTCGCAAAGAACGCATACCATGCCTGGAACAACAGGAATTCCAGCGGGATAACCAGCTCGGCATGGCTCTACAAGGCCGAGGAGGACTTCAAGCACCTTGAGGGCTCCGATTACAAGACCTTCGGTTCGGAAGGATGTTTCACGGCAGTTTCCGCCGCCTTCAACACTCATCTGGGTGCCGTCGACTACAGGAATGCGTACGACACCATGCAGGCAGAAGACTTCAACTACATACGCAACGTAAGGATTCTCAGGGAAGGGACGGACGAGGACGGTACAGGCATTACGGGACCCGTCAAGAACAACTGCTATGTCGGTTACCGCAACGTCGACTTTGGTTCCGTGGCTGCCTCACACATACTGGCACGTACATACTTCTACCGCTCCACCGCCCAGGTGAAAGTCTTTATGGATGGTCCCAACGAGAAGAGCGGAACACTCATCTGCACCCTCAGTGCCGGGGACACGGATGAACTGAACACGTGGGTAGATTGCAAGCAAAGGCTCGACATGCCTGTCAAGGGCAGGCACGATGTCTATTTCGTGGCATCGGGTGTCGCAGGAGTCAACCTTGCGGCACTCAACTGGTTCTCGTTCAGCTCGGAAAACAACATCTATGGCGATGTCACAAGCAACGGCGGCATACTGACGTCCTCATTTGACGAAGTCGCTCCTGCCCTGTCCGCACTTACAGACAACGACGTATGCACGGGAATCTCTGCCACACAGGAAGGTCAGGATGCTTGGATACAATACTCTTCCACAGCCTCTGTACAACCCATGGGTTATGCCTTGTACTCCGGACTCGAAGCAAGCCATCCCCAGTCTTGGCGACTGCTCGGATCTACAGACGGCTCTAAGTGGGACTTGCTCCACGAGGTGTCTGAAACTGACATCGTGGCTCTCGGACAGAAGTTTGCCTACGACTTGAAGACCGAGAACAGGTATTCGTTCTTCAGGCTTGAATTTGTCCTGCCAGAAGGACAGAACAACCTTTCTCTGGCTGAATGGCAGATATTTGGACATGGCATCAGCAAGGACGACATCACGTCTGACCAGGGCACTATAACCGAAGGCTCCGAATCCCTCATCGACCACGTTGGCGAAACCATGCTCCAACTGCCCGCTACATCAGTATACAAGTCAAACGGCAACTATCTCCTGCGCTCTTACAGCCTAACGGGTATCGGCGAAGGAATTCCTGCTTCGTGGGCAATAGAAGGTTCTGCCAACGGCACGTCATGGACTACCATCGATACTCAAAGCGATTACATTGCGCCATACGATAATTGTACGTCATCATTCGAAGTCAATCCTACCAAACCTTATATATATTATCGTCTCAAGTCTTTGTCCGAAGGAAGTTCTGCTACACAATGGCAGATGTATGGCGACATAGATTATGGCACTTTCTATCCCGAACTGTCCACATTCTGTATTCTGACTGCATCGGACGGTTCTCCCTCGGCATCCCTCAATGACGACGACGGCACCACCTCTGCCACGCTTCCTACCCAGGAAGCATGCTGGACTTATACTTCACCCATTCCCTTCAAGGTTCTCGGCTACAGTGCTTTGTGCTCGGACGTCCCCGATTTCGACCCAGAGACGATAATAGTCATTGGTATAGATACGACAGGAACAGCCGTACAACTCTCTTCTCGCGATGTCACTTTTGCAGCTCGTGGACTTAGGGCACAGTACACCCTGAGTTCTAGCAAAATGTTCAAGAGTATAGAGTTCCATCTCACCAACACAAAATCAAGTACTGTTTCCCTTGCAGAACTTGAAGTCTACGGATGTGCCTTGGCTGAAACGGGTTCAGAATGTCTGCAAGAGGCATCTGCCATAGAAGCCTCCGAGGAAGCACTGGCAACAACCGAGGTAGTAACAAAACTTGCCGATGGCTCGAGACTTACACGTTTCCGCTCAGACTTCCCCAAGCCTGTATCCATTACATACACATACGATAATCCTGTCAAGATTGACGCTTACACACTTACCGCCTCTAAGGATAACGCAAGTTGTGACCCATCGTCGTGGATACTTGAGGGCAGCAACGACGGCGAGCTGTGGCATGAAATAGACAGCCGTCAGGAGCAAGTATTCTCGCATCGATATGCTACGCAATTCTACTCCCTCAGCGACGAGGCAGAATACTCAAGGTACAGATTGACCGTGAGCTCACTTTGTGGTGGTTCGCAATTGCAGCTTGCCGAACTGCAGCTCCTCTCGATGCAATCATTGTCAACATCCATTGCGGCTGTGCCCCTTGGAGGCAACGCTCCGGCAATCTCGTTCGACGGAACCGCCGTCAACATAATCACCCATACGCCCGCAACCGTGCAGTTCTACGACATCCAAGGCAAAATGCAGGAAGAGCTCAGGGTGGCACCTGGAAGTCATTCCATACCCTTCACCTTCGCCGACGGTATGTACGTAATATCATGCAAGACGGCAGATTCTGCAGGCTCGATAAAGGTGGTGAAGTGACAAATAACGCATTTCCTGTGAAAAAAATCCACAATCTCACATAAAGTGCGTAAATTTGCATCGCTTTAGAAACGAACACGTCCCGAAAGCGTTCGGAGAGATGGTAGAGTGGTCGATTACACCGGTCTTGAAAACCGGCGTGCTGAGAGGCACCGGGGGTTCGAATCCCTCTCTCTCCGCAAAGAGTTCAATGAGTAACATCGTTGGACTCTTTTTTTGCGTTCTGATCAATCGATCTTCTTTAATGGCTTGGACTGTAAATGGAATCGTAATCGTCTGATATTCAGCAGTTAAATTCATAAACAGCCATTCGTCAGATGGATACAGTCGCCTGTAGTCTTCGCCAAAGTATGTAATAGGCAGAATATACAGACTTTGCAAGAATCAAATTGCTACCTTCTTTCTTCAACG
>SFXD01000132.1 GCA_004559785.1 bacterium
TTCCACCAGCACCAGCTACTCCAACTGGATCTATTCCAACCATACCCTGCGCTACAAGGTAAGCACCAGCGTTACCAAGTATGCATGCTACAAGGCTTCCGTGGGCAGCTATTCCAACTTCTGCTATGCTCCCACCACCTCCAGCACCACCTATGGTTACGTCCAGCTCTATAAGTACGTCGGTTCCTCCGCAAGCGTTGTTGAAGCTCCTGTATATCAGGTCGTCAACCACCCTGCAATCGTTGCTGACAGCAAGCTTGTGTTCTAATTAACATTCCTTGGATTTCATCCCCTGCAGATCTCCTGTGGGGGATGTTTTCTTTGGCTGAAAAATGTCACTTCTTGCAAATATACCTTATTTAGTACAATATATTGACAAAAGCTATTCCATTCATTAAATATATGTGTTAAAATATGGTTGCAGGTTTTTTATATGCCGAATGGTATAGAAAGTACCTGCAATAATATCAGGAGGAAAGAAACCAATGAAAAAACTCGTTAGTCTCCTGCTCGTGTTCTGCCTCGTAATGGCCGCTGTACCTGCTTTTGCAGTGACGAGCGCAAAAGTCCCCGAGCAGAAAAACATCAGCAACGGCGATCTCGTTATTGATGATGATTCCTATGGTGGTTATACCGGCGACTATGTCGTTATCTATAACCCCTCCACATCTTCGAGCACGTCCTATTCCACCGGCACAATGACCGGTCTTATTGAGACGAGCATTGCAAGCTCCGCTCAGCCCGCGAGCAGCCTCATTGCTGCAGGCGGCAATTACATCATAGATGTTGACGCCAAGCTTGCCGAAGAAGCAAAGAATGCCGAGCCCAAGCCTGCCGAATACGACACCAGGGCTTCCTACAGCGTAGGCTCCACCAAGACATTCACTATCTACCAGTCCTATTCCCCCACCGGCAGCAGCAGCGTTCAGTTCAAGTGCCTTGCAGTCGGTTCCCACTGCTACATCTGGACTCCGACTTCCACCAGCAGCACCCATCCCATCAATACCACCATTGCCGAAACCTGCGCAGCAGAATTCGACTCCAAGTTCGATCTCATGCAGTCTTCCTTCGGCAATCATACCAACGGAACCTCCGGCGACGGCAAGCTCCATATGCTGTATTACAACATTGAGGATGGTTGGTCCGGCAGCGGCGGCTATATCGCAGGTTTCTTCTATTCTCCGGATATCAGCAACAACGGTGTTCCCGTTCTTAATATTGATACCTATCCCGCAATCTCCACTACAAGCGAAATGCCCGATGATGCCGACCCCTCCAGAACCTACGGCACCATGGTGCATGAATATCAGCACCTCATCAACTATTCTGTCAGCAAAGGCAGCGTTGGCACCTGGCTGAACGAGAGCATGAGCGCAGCAGCCGAAGAGATCTGCTACCCAGGCAGCAGCATCTTCGGACGCATCATGTCCTGGGAAGATCATTCCTATTCTTCCGTAAGCGAGCTCAACAATCCTCCCACCGAATTCCAGTATAACTCCGCATGGAGCCTCCATACCGGTTTCTCCATGTATAATTGGGACAACAACCTCGAAATGGATGATACTCTTGCCCTTTACGGTCAGGTATCGCTCTACTCCCAGTACCTTTACAGCCGTTACGGCAATACGGTATTCAAATCACTGCTTTCCAAGATTGCAAGCGGCTCATCCTTTACCACCGCATTCCAGTCCGTAACCGGCGACAGCGCATCGGATGTAACGAGGAATTTCCGTATTGCACTCGTTGCAAACAACCCCACCTACAATGACGGTATCTATGGCTTCAAGATGCAGGAAAGCTATAATCCTGCCGAGTATTACGACCTTGAAACCATTTACAGCATCCTCGGTCCCGTTGTATTCACCGGAACCAGCTGCTCCATCAAGGGCGGCGGCGCCATCGTTGTTAAGCCCGTAAACGGCGTATACAATCCCCCCTCCGGCGCAAGCAGCTCCCTCAAGTACTACGGCATCACTCTCAATAACAACACCGAACCCGTTGCGGTTGAGAGCATCAGCATCAGTCCTTCCGCAGTCGAAGTCGTGACGAGCGCATCTTCCGCCGTTACCCTTTCCGTCAGCCCCTCCGGTGCTTCCGATTACACCGTAGCATGGACCACCGATAATGCTTCCGTAGCAAACGTTTCTGGAAGCGGCAAAACCGCAACCGTGACCGGTGTTGCAGCAGGCACCACCACCGTAACCGCAACCCTCACCGATAATGTATCCGGTCAGACCTTCACCGCAAGCGTCCCCGTGACCGTAACCGCATTCGTCGGATGGGTCAAGGTCGATACCCTCACTGACGGCGCAAAGTACATAATCGTTCCTGCCGATTACAGCTATGCAGTCGGCAATACCGCTGTAACCAGCAACCATTACCTCAACGCGGTTGCCGTTACCGTAAACGCTGACAACACCTTGACCCTCGGTTCTTCCGTCGATGTCGATGCTATCTCCTGGACAGCAGGCAGCACCACAAGCGGCTGGACCTTCCTGAATGTCGGCAACGGCAAGTACATGGGTCTTGACTCCAGCGAGTACCTTGCTCCCACGAGCACCGCACTTGCTTGGCTCTGGGATTCCAACGGCTACCTCAACAATCAGACCGACTCCGAAGGCTACTATTATCTGACTTATGCAAGCAGCAATACCCGTTTCACCACCAGTAAGAACGGCGCTGTTATCAATTTCTATCAGTATATGACCTCCGACGAGCCCGATCCCACCGAAGCTCCTACTGCCACCCCGACTGCAGCTCCTACTGCAACCCCCACCGCAGCTCCCACTGCAGCTCCCACCGCAGCTCCCACCGCAGCTCCCACTGCTGCTCCCACTGCAACCCCGACGGCAACTCCTACTGCTACCCCCACCGCAGTTCCCACCGAAGCTCCCACCGCAGTTCCCACTGAGGCTCCCACCGAAGCTCCCGATGATCCCACCCTCACCGGTTATGTCCCCGTTGACACTATCGAGGTCGGCGAGACCTATATGATCGGCTTCGTTGTTGACGGTGAAGTTTATGTCATCATGAACTACAACCCCTCAATGAGCAACAACTACTATTACAGCAACAGCTCCATTTACTACGGCTATACCGCTAAGGCAACTGTCGATTCCAACGGCGTCATCACCGGTGTTTCCGGCTGGACCACCAATATGGATTACTGCACTTG
>SFXD01000049.1 GCA_004559785.1 bacterium
ATTCAGGCCCTGGACAAGGAGATTGCAAACAATCCCACAGCGCAGCTGCTGAAGGAACGTGGACGCTTGCGCATGATGGTGGGTGACCATGAGGGTGCCTTGGCCGACTTGCAGCAGGCTGCACGCATGGATCCGGATTTGTTGGCGGGCCTCAGCGGAGCGTTCAAGGCATAGGCAGGGATAATCCTCTTCAATAAAAACGGAGGCATAGATGGAACTGTTGTTGTGGGCCCTGTTTCTGGTCATTGTCTGGAACTGGCTTATGGGCGGAAAAAACAAGTAGGGATATTTTTTAATAAAAAAACGGGAAAATCCTTTGCTGTTTTCAGAAAAAGCGCTAATTTTGCATCAAAATGTTACAATAAATAATAAAAACAGAATAATATGATGCACCTGACAGGTACTTATTTTAACGGCTTTTATTATTACTTTTACTTTAGCAAATGAAGTGAAGCGGGTCGTTGTGTACATGAAAGGAACAGAAAAAGAACATACTTAGAACAAGGCATAAGGTCCCGCTTCCACACGAAGCGGGATTTTTTCTTGTGAAAAGGGACAGAGCAGAGAGAATACATTCAATATAATAAAGTAGAGAAAAGAAAAGAGAAAGAAACATGATACGCGTTGCGATACAGGGCATCAAGGGCAGTTTTCACGACATAGCAGCACACAGGTTCTTCGACAACGAGGAACTGGACCTGATATGCTGTGACACCTTCGAACAGGTATTCGAGCAGATGGAGCAAGACCCTAACGTATGCGCACTCGTGGCAATAGAGAACACCATAGCAGGAAGCCTACTGCACAACTACGAACTGCTGCGCGAGAGTGGAGCAACGATAGTGGGAGAACTAAAGCTGAGGATAAGCCACAGCATCATGTGCCTGCCGGAAGACGAAATGGACGACATAGCGGAGGTCAACTCCCACCCCGTCGCCCTGATGCAATGCCGTGAATTCCTGTCGGCACACAAGCACATGAAGGTGGTGGAGGTAAGCGACACGGCAGGCGCAGCAGCAGACATCAGCAAGGCAAGGATGCGCGGACACGCCGCCATCTGCCACAAGGATGCCGCCGGAATATACGGCATGAAGGTGTTGCAGGAAGGCATAGAGACCAACAAGCACAACTTCACACGCTTCCTGGTGCTGTGCAAGCCAAGCATGGCCGCCGACATCAGGAGCATGGAGGGAACTGACAAGGCAAGCCTTGCCTTTACGCTGCCGCACGAGGAAGGAAGCCTCTCGGCCATACTGAGCGTGCTGTCCTTCTACAAACTCAACCTCACGAAGATACAGTCGCTGCCAATCATAGGGAAAGAGTGGCAATACATGTTCTACATAGACCTGTCCTTCGAAGACTACAAACGATACAGACAGGCCATAACCGCCATCACGCCGCTCACAAAGGAACTGAAAATATTAGGAGAATACGAGAATGGAAAACAATGCATCTGACATTAGGCCTGCCGACAGGCTCGGAGGCGTAAAGGAATACTATTTCAGCAGAAAACTGAAGGAGATAGCCGAGATGAATGCCAATGGGGCAGATGTCATTTCGCTGGGAATAGGCAGCCCCGACATGCCTCCGTCCGAACAGACCCTGGACACGCTTTGCCAGGAATGCAGGAAACCCGACGCACATGGCTACCAGCCATACGTAGGCATACCAGAACTGAGGCAGGGCATGGCGTACTTCTACAAGCGATGGTACGACGTGGAACTGGATCCCAAGACGGAGATACAACCCCTTATAGGCAGCAAGGAGGGTATATTGCACGTGACGCTTGCCTTCGTCAATCCTGGCGACAAAGTCCTGGTGCCCAACCCGGGATACCCTACCTACACCTCGCTAAGCAGGCTGTTGGGAGCAGAGATAGTGAACTACGACCTGGACGAGACAAACGGCTGGCAGCCAGACTTCGAAGCCCTGGAAAATATGGACCTGAAGGGCGTTAAACTGATGTGGACCAACTATCCAAACATGCCTACGGGCGCAGTGGCAGACCTTGGACTATACTCGCGCATCGTGGAGTTTGCAAGAAGGCACGGCATACTGGTAGTGAACGACAATCCATACAGCCTCGTGCTTAACGAGAATCCCGTCAGCATACTGCAGGTGCCTGGAGCCAAGGAATGCTGCCTGGAGTTCAATTCCATGAGCAAGAGCCAGAACATGCCTGGATGGAGAGTGGGATGGGTTTCCGGCAAGGCTCAGTTCATACAATGGATACTGAAGGTCAAGAGCAATGTCGACAGCGGCATGTTCCGCCCCCTGCAACAGGCAGCTGCACAGGCCTTCCACAACAGCGACGAATGGCACTCGGAGTACAACGTCAGGCTGTACCGCAAGCGCAGGGTGGTGGCAGAGGAGATTATGCACACATTGGGGTGTACGTTCGACAAAAGCCAGGTAGGAATGTTCCTATGGGGACAGATACCTGACACTTACGAGGACGCAGAGCAACTGACCGAGAGAATACTGCACGAGGCAAGGGTCTTCGTCACGCCGGGCTTCATATTCGGCAGCAGGGGAAGGCGATACATTCGTATCAGCCTGTGCGCAAAGGAGGAGAAACTGAAGGAGGCCCTGGAGAGAATAAAGGGCATGGATGACATAAAGCCAAGCATAGGGTGAAAGCCGCGGCGACCGTAGTCCTGACCATGGTACACCCAACAGAAATACAACCCCTGTCGGAAGACGGGAAACAAGGAAACATATCATTCACAAAATAGAAAAGAAAAAAAATGGACTTAGAATTACAACCATTGAACCTGCCGGGGATAGAGAACAAACGTCCCCTCGTAATAGCAGGTCCCTGCAGCGCAGAGACGGAGGAACAGGTAATGAGCAGTGCAAGACAGCTGGCTTCAAAGGGCATCAAGATGTTCAGAGCCGGAGTGTGGAAACCCAGGACGAAGCCAGGCGGATTCGAAGGACACGGAGAGATAGCCCTGCCCTGGATGCAGAGGGTGAAAGAGGAGACCGGCATGCTGATATGCACCGAGGTCGCCACGCCCAAGCATGTGGAAGCAGCCATGAATGCAGGCATGGACTTGCTATGGGTAGGGGCACGTACCACCGCCAACCCGTTTGCCATGCAGGAACTGGCCGACAGCCTAAAGGGAATAGACGTTCCCGTATTGGTAAAGAACCCAGTGAACCCAGACCTCGAACTGTGGATAGGTGCCTTGCTGCGCATCAATGGAGCAGGCATAAAGAGACTTGGAGCCATACACAGGGGATTCAGCAGCGTGGACCAAAAGCTCTACCGCAACACGCCCTTGTGGCATATCCCCATCGAATTGCACCGCCGCTATCCCAACCTGCCAATCGTTTGCGACCCCAGCCACATAGGAGGCAGGCGAGACCTGATAGCACCCCTGTGCCAGCAGGCAATGGACATGGGATTCGAAGGGCTGATAGTGGAAAGCCACTGCAATCCCGACGAGGCGTGGAGCGATGCCAAGCAGCAGGTGACGCCAGACGTGCTGGACTTCATACTCGACAGGCTCGTCGTACGCAACAACATGGAGATGACAGAGTCCCTGGCATCCCTGCGCAAGCAAATAGACGAGATGGACGACCATCTGATGGACCTGCTTACAAAGCGAATGCGCGTCAGCAGGGAAATCGCACAATACAAGAAGGGTCACGACATGGCCGTGGTGCAGAGCGGCAGGTACACCGAGATACTGGACAAGCGCGGTGCACAAGGCAGCCTGTGCGGAATGAGCCCGGATTTCGTCAAGAAGGTATACGAAGCCATCCACGAGGAAAGCGTGCGCCAGCAAATGGAGATAATCAACAAGTGACAGGAAGGCAGAAGCCACAAGAGACACAACAGGCAAGACTATGAAAATCCTGATTCTTGGAGCTGGCAAGATGGGAAGCTTCTTCACAGACGTCCTGAGCTTCGACCACGAATGCGCCGTATACGACGTGGATGCCAGAAAGATGAGATTCCTGTACAACACGCAGAGGTTCGTGTCCCTCGACGAGATAGACTCCTTCAAGCCCGAACTCGTAATCAATGCCGTTACGCTGAAATATACCATCGACGTTTTCAGGCAGGTGATTCCACACCTTACCAAGGACTGCATCATAAGCGATATATCGAGCGTGAAGACGGATTTCAAGAAATACTACGAGTCTACGGGGATGAGATACGTGAGCACACACCCCATGTTCGGACCCACGTTTGCCAATCTCGGTGCGCTGTCTACCGAAAATGCCATCGTCATCAACGAAGGAGACTACATGGGACGGATATTCTTCCTCGACCTATACAGAAGGCTGGGGCTCAACGTTCACGAATATTCCTTCGAGGAACACGACGAGGCCATGGCGTACTCCCTGTCCGTGCCTTTCGTCAGCACCTTTGTCTTTAGTGCCGTGATGAAGCACCAAGACTCGCCAGGCACCACATTCAAGCGTCACCTGAAGATTGCAAGGGGCGTACTCTCGGAGGACGGCACCCTGCTGAGGGAAATACTGTTCAATCCAAAGACCAAGTCGCATGTGGAACACATTAGGGCAGAACTAAAGGAACTTATACAAATAATTGACGACCGTGACGAGCTTGCCCTCGATGGCTATCTGTCCAAGATCAGGAAGAACATACAATGACGTTTCGGGTTCGTACCTATGAAAGGATGCTACACACGATGAAATAAGAGGGGATGCGCCACCAAAGGCTCATCCCCTCTCTTGGCAAAAATGCCACCTATAAGAACTCTGTTATTCCTTTTGGTCAGGGCAATCAATCCATTACCTTGATGCGGACGTTGCGATACCATACGTCATCTCCATGGTCCTGAAGGGCAAAGTAACCACCTTCCTTGCCTTCCTCTATCATCATGCCATAAGCATAGGGGAACTCGCCACCCTTGCAGAATTTGCTATTGTCAAGCATCTCCTTCCACTTTGGAGTCCAGAGGTGGTACTCAAGCACCTTTTCGTCGTTCTGGTAATGTATTACAGTACCCTTGAATACAACAATCTTTGCCTTGTTCCACTCTCCGAATGGCTTGGCATTCTGTGGATTGGCAGGAACCATGTCATACAAGGAAGCAGCCTGACGGTTGCCATCAACTCCAAGTTGTGCATCCACATGGTTTGCATTGTCCAGCACCTGATACTCGGAGCAACTCTGCCAAATGGGCAGATAGTTTCCTTCTGCATCCTTTGCCTCCTGTGCAAGGTAGAATATTCCCGAGTTTCCCCCCTTGCTGATCTTATACTCCAGTTCGAGGGTAAAGTTGGTGAACTTGTGGGCAAACATGAGGTCGCCTCCGCCTTCAGCCTGAGCTTCACCAGTACCTGACCCCTTAAGATGGATGCTCTCTCCGTCGTTCTCCCAACTCTGTGGTACGGCGTCCTGCCCGTAACCACGCCATCCGTCGAGGCTGGAACCATCGAACAGTATGTAGTACCCCTCTTCGTCCTGCTTGAGTTGCGCAAGGTCATACTGTTCGTTTTCCACGATTACGGCATCAACAGCCTCTGCCGCAGCATGTCCGCCCTTATTCTCACAGTTCTGGCATGCGGCACAATCACAGTTGCAAGTCTGTCCGCCATTGCTGCACGATGCCATGATGGCAAGTGTAGCGGCAAATAAAAATGTCTTTCTCATTGTGTAAAATAAAAAAATTGTGTTGTTATAGAATATTGATTTTATCTCAGCCTATACCTGCAAAGGTACAGAGTTTCCCCTTCCCTGCAAAATAAAACGCTGATTATTTTGCTCTTTCCTCACATTTTACCCTTCTTGACCATAGAGATGGAACATACGGTCCATCATAGTCCACTTCTCATCGCTCCTCTGTCCCTTGCAGCAGTCCTGAAATTCAGACATGAAATTCTCCCATTCTGCCTGCCTCGGCCCTGCAGCCATCCTTGCCATGGCATCTTCCCAGACAAGGTCCTCTGGTCCCTCGCAAATCATCACAAGGGTCGTGCCATGGATGTATATCTCCATCTCAAACAGTCCACAGTCGCGAATGCCTTGCAAGATCTCGGGCCATATCTGTCCCTGTGCATGTCTGTGTCTATACTCCTCTATGAGAGTGGAGTCTGGCCTCAGCTGCATGGTCTGCACCCACCTGCGCACCTTCGCTCCATGCTCCTTCTGGACATACCCCCTGGTAGTTGTCAGCCTGTTGTCCGGTGATGAAGAATCCTGTTGTTTCATTTCCTGCTTATACTATATAATGTAATGTATACGTAACACATGATTGGCACAAGGAACGAGAGGCAGACAAGTCCCGTAGAGTCAGATATCAGCCCCATCAGCAACGGAGCCGCGGCACCACCGGCAATAGTCATGACAAGAAGAGAAGATGCCTGCTTGGTATTCCCTCCGCTCGACCTCAACGCCAAAGAGAAAATCGTGGGATACATGAGGCTCTCTGACAGCAGCACCACAAGCAACCCAGCCACGCCCACCTTGCCAGGAAAGGCTATCACTATTGCAGTTGCACACACTGCCAGCATGGAGCAGTCCACCAGCAGCCTCGTCGCCTTGCGATATTTCATAATCCAACTGCCAAGTACACGACCTGCCACGAAAAATCCCATGCCTCCATAGCCAAGCAGTCTCGAAGCCTCGCCTGCGGAAATACCCATGTACTCTACGGCATAGTTGATGAAATTGCTGTTGACCCCCGTCTGGGCAGCCACATAGAGAAATAGGGCGATGAGTCCTGCCACAAAGGAAATATTCCAGAGCCTTCCGTTACCGGCAGGCTCCTCCTCGTCCGGCAACCCAACCTCAGGCAAGTCTTGCCTTAAGAACAGTAGGGCAACTGCAAGTACCGCGATTCCGACAATGGTGTATGGAGTAGCGATGTCTCCACCGGAAAAGAACGAAGCTCCGCCTACAAGGGGACCCAATATCCACCCAAAGCCATTAAGCGACTGAGCCATGTTGATACGCCTCTCTGCACCCTCGGACGAGCCCAATACCGTGACGTATGGATTGGCACTCGTCTCAAGACAGGTCAAACCGCACCCTATCACGAACAGGGAGAATACGAAGAAAGCAAACGAATTGATTTCCGCACCTGGGATGAACAGCAGGGCTCCTATGCCATAGAGCATGAGTCCCGTTATCACGCCAGCCTTGTAACCCCACCTACGTATGATGAAGCCCGCTGGCAACGCCATGAGGAAATAGCCTCCATATACCGCAGCCTGTACGAAGGCTGCCTGGGTCTTGCCAATGGTGAACAATTCCTGGAAATGCGGATTCAGCACCTCCAGTATGCTATGTGCGAATCCCCACAGAAAGAATAACGTGGAAACCAATGCAAATGGCATTAGGTAATCCTTACCTCCACGCTTGAAAAGTGTTGTCTTCAACTCCATAATCATTCATTATCTACACAAAGATACGTCTTTTTTTCTTCATACCAAGCCATGATGCAAGTTTTTTCCCCATGCCGAGCATTCATAGGTTTCCAAAGACCTTTATTCACTGGCAACAGCCACTGCAAAGTACATAATGATGGCAAAACACGAAATTATGTGTCATCACAACGCATTTATACGAGAAAAAGTAATAACTTTGTATTCGGTAAATCAAAATTCCAAACAAAATGAATATGAAAGAAGAGATTCCTTACAAGATTTATCTGGAAGAGAAAGAGATTCCAACACAATGGTACAACGTGAGGGCAGACATGAAGAACAAACCTGCCCCGCTGCTCAATCCCGCAACGCTGCAGCCTCTCGGGATGGAAGACCTGAACCACGTCTTCTGCACGGAACTAAACAAGCAGGAACTTGACAACGACACGCCATATTTCGACATACCGGAAGAAATCCTAAACTTCTACCGCATGTATCGTCCCTCACCATTAGTAAGGGCATATTTCTTGGAAAAAGCCCTGGGTACACCTGCCAAGATATACTACAAGTTCGAGGGCAACAATACGTCAGGCAGCCACAAGCTGAACTCTGCCATCGCACAAGCCTACTATGCAAAGAAACAGGGACTAAAGGGAGTGACCACCGAGACTGGAGCAGGACAATGGGGTACGGCATTGAGTATGGCATGCTCTTACTTCGGGCTAGACTGCCAGGTATACATGGTTAAATGCTCGTACGACCAGAAGCCTTTCCGCCGCGAGGTGATGCGGACATACGGAGCCAAGGTGACTCCATCGCCCAGCCTGTCCACCAATGTGGGACGCAAGATACTTTCCGAACATCCTGACACCACGGGCAGTCTGGGGTGTGCCATATCAGAGGCGGTTGAAGCAGCCACCACGCAAGAGGGCTACAGATACGTGCTCGGCTCGGTACTCAACCAGGTACTATTGCACCAGACCATTATAGGGCTTGAGACAAAGAAAGCCCTTGACAAGTATGGCATCAAGCCAGACATCATTATCGGATGCGCCGGCGGAGGGTCAAACCTCGGAGGCTTGATTTCCCCATTCGTAGGTGAGATGCTGAGGGGCGAGGCAGACTATAGGATTATTGCAGTGGAACCAGCCTCATGTCCAAGTTTCACACGCGGAAAGTTTGCATACGACTTCTGCGACACAGGCATGATTTGCCCCCTTGCCAAGATGTACACCTTAGGAAGCCAGTTCATCCCGTCTGCCAACCACGCAGGAGGACTTCGTTTCCACGGAATGAGCACCATCCTTTCACAGTTGTACAACGACGGATTGTTCGAGGCTAAGGCAGTAGAGCAGACAGCTGTCTTCGACGCTGCTACCCAGTTTGCACGCGTAGAGGGTATCCTGCCTGCGCCCGAGAGTAGCCATGCAATTCGCATAGCCATAGACGAGGCTATGAAGTGCAAGGAAACTGGAGAGGAGAAAACCATCGTATTTGGACTGACAGGAACAGGATACTTCGACCTTTACGCATACGAGGCATTTAACAACGGAACCATGACCGACATCATACCGTCTGACGAGACGATTGATTCCTTCCTGTCAAGGTTGCCAAAGGTAGATTAGGCTCCATCCTCTACCCTCTTGGGACATAGAATACAAAAGACATGATACCATAATCCCCATCAGCCAAGAGACTGATGGGGATTGTTGTGTTGCAAAAATGGAAAAGTCCTATTGCCCCGCACCTTCCTTCTTGCGTACCTTCCTGATTACGGAGACAAGCAAGGCCACAATCGTTATCGCCAGCAATGCGAGTGAGGTGTTGGCAATGGTCTCCGTGACATGTACGGACTGGGGGTCGAACGACATCACCACTTGATGCTTTCCTGCAGGCATGGCTACGGCTCGCAGGACATAGTTGACACGACCAAGCCCGACAGGCTTGCCATCTATCTCGCAAGCCCAACCAGGATAATAGATGTCGCTGAACACCAGTATGCCACCTTTGTCAGATGACACCTCGTAGGCAAGGCGGTTGGCCTCGTAACTGTCAAGAACCACCGATGCCGTACTGTCAACAGGAATCGCCTCGCCCAGGATTTCGCGGAACCTGACGTCAGCCACAGCCTCATGCCTGGTGTCTAACCCATGCAGCGCTGCTATCTCAGCATCTGCATCCTCCACATAAGTCAGGCTGTCCACGAACCATGCGTTACCATTCGCCCATGGATTAGCCACGGAAACCCTTGCCCCCTCGTTGGTAGGCAGAATCAGATACTTCGTATTTAGCATGTTGAGCACAGGCCAAAGGCTATCGCCAGGGCACGTGTCGAGCAGGCCAAAGGTTTCGGCAGCCGACTTACGGATAATCTGCATCTCAGGCTGTATATGCTCCTCGATAAGCTCTTGGTAACGCCTCAACTTGGCGGCATGATACCCTCCAATGCTCTTGTGGAAATAAGAAGTAGTATTATCGTTGAATGTGCTAACAGAAAGGTTGAGCACACGATGGTACACATCGCTATCCTGCAATATTATCTCATCCGCCTGGGTCTTTGGAAATGCCTGACTTTCGGTACGAGGCTTGACGAACGAGCCGTCGTTGAGATATCTCTTATTCACGCCCCACATGTCCGCCAGACACAGCAGCAAGATGCAAGCCACCATTGGGATTGGCTTAATCTTACCCGAACGAAATACCAGGAGAACCGCCATGCCGACAAGAATGACTATGAGGCTGCGCATGGAATCGGCCGTCAGCATAGCCCTGCGCATCTCGCTCATGTTGGCAAGGATGTCGCCAGACAATTGTGCGGGTATATAGCCAGCCTGCACATATTGCTGCATGTACATGTGGTCGGCCGTGGACAGGCAGTCGCCGAAAAAGGCCTCTGGCATCAGCCAGAAGAGGAATGCCACACCCCCTGTGAATGCAAGGCTGACAGACATGTTGCGCATGGTAAGGCATGAAGGGTTTCTGACTATCTCGGCAAGAGCCATGATGGCAAGAAGGGGTATGGAGAATTCCGCCATGACAAGTATGCTCGCAACAGTACGGAACTTGTCGTACATGGGCACATAGTCGAGGAAGAAGTCCGTGAATGGCATGAAATTCTTGCCCCACGACAACATGATGCTAAGTATCGTTATGGCAAGGAGAGCCCATTTCATTGGTCCTCTGACTACGAGCAGTCCGAGGACGAAAAGCGTCAGCACAAAGGCTCCAACATATACCGGGCCGCTGGTACCAGGCTGCTCTCCCCAATACTGTGTGAATGCCCTGTATATTGGGGCATAGTCGTTCTTTGCCTTTGACATGGCTGTCTCGTTGTCGGCCAACAGTTGGCTTGCGCCTCCCTTGACATTCGGTACGAGAAGCGTCCACGTCTCGCCTATTCCATAGCTCCATGCCGTGATGTAACTTCGCTCGAGTCCGCTGCTCGTCTGGTCTGCAGGGTCCTTTACCTTCTGTGTCAGTTCACTCTTGCCCCTCATGCTCTCCTTGCTGTATTCCCAGGTATGATATAGGTTGCTCATGTTGACGCATACACCGAGCAGTCCGCCCAATGCGAAGCACGCCGTAGACTTTAGCCACCCAGATACAGTGCCTTCCCTGAAAGCCTGCACGAGATACGCAATGGAGATGAGTCCCATCACGAAAAGGAAATAGTATGTCATCTGGACATGGTTGCTGAGGATTTGCATGGCTGTGAAGATACCTGTCAGCGCAATTCCCCAAAGATATCTGCCCCTGTAGCACAATGCCATTCCTGCTATGGTAGGCGGAATAAAGCTAAGCGTCAAGAGTTTCCAGATATGTCCGGCCTGTATTATAATGAAATAGTAGCTGCTGAATGCCCAAAGCACAGCCCCAAGCGCAGACATCCACACTTTGAAGTCGAAGGCACGAAGCATTATATAGAAGCCCAAAAGCATCATGAAAACGTAAGCTGCCACGTCTGGCAATCCAAGTCTGTAGAAAGTTCCCAAGGTGGACAGCCTGTCGGTACTTGGATAACTGGGGCTCATCTGATAAGTCGGCATTCCACAGAAGAGGGTATTGGTCCACCTTGTGCGCTCGCCTCCATGAGAAGCCCTGTACTGTTCCATCTCGATGCCGCTCCCCACGGCAGCATCGTGGTCATGTCCGGTCAATACGAGTCCTTCCCTGATAGGTGCCTGAAAATAGAGCAGACTGATAGCCACGAAGAAAAGGATGGCTATGGCATCTGGCAATAGAAGTTTGATTTTGTTCATTGGAATTTCTTCTAATAAGTCTAATAAGTAAATATGTAATTTAGCCTGCACCTTGGTGCTGGATGTTCTATAAAGGGGTGTTCTACAAATTAGTTTTTATGTCCATTTGTGGGTGCCTACATACGCTTGGTAGCAAAATCGGACAAAGGCTGCAGCCCCTTGTCGGAGTGCAGCCTTGATTCCTTTGCTAATTCTATCCTATCGAACTATGCAAGATTACTTACGCAGTCCGAGAGCCTTTACTATGGCACGATAACGTGCGATGTCGCGGCTCTTGAGATAGTTGAGGAGGCTACGACGCTTACCTACGAGAGCCGTGAGGGCACGCTCAGTGCTATGGTCCTTGCGGTTCTGCTTCATGTGCTCGGTAAGATGTGAGATACGATAAGTAAAGAGTGCTATCTGGCTCTCTGCGCTACCAGTATCTGTAGTTCCCTTGCCATACTTCTCGAAAATCTCCTCTTTCTTTGCTGAATCCAAATACATTGTCTTTTAATATTATTATGTTAAACTTGTTTGTCGGACAGCCACACTCCTAACTGTACTGTCTCGCAAATGCGGGTGCAAAGGTATGAAAAAAAACAATACGTTGGTTGCCTTGGCGTATCTTTTTTCCATTTTTCAATCAAAAAAAGCCATAATCCGTCAGCAGGGTCTCTGTTTGGGAAGGTTGAACACCTCCTGCACCTCCTTGATGGCTTCCGGAGTCATGCCATCGGGCTCCGACCCCATGCTGCGTGCACACATATATATATTGGCAGCCTTGCACAACACGTCGGTTTGGTCGAAGGCATCCATTATGTCGACACCCACGCTGACCGTACCATGCTTTTCCCACAGAACCACGTCATGGGTCTTGATTTGCTCAAGCGTGGCATCTGCCAGGTCTATCGAACCTGGCAGGGCGTATGGCACTATGCCTATGCCAAGTGGCGCAAACGCCAACGTCTCGGGAATCATCGACCACAGCACTCTGGTCATCTCCCCTTCCCTCAGGAAGCGGCTGATATGGCTCATTGCCACGAGTTCTATTGGGTGGGTATGCAGCGTTGCCTTGTACGTGCTGCCCGTGCCTATCAGGTAATCCTGCAAGGCGAGATGGCTGGGCAACTCGCTGGTTGGCATGACGGGGCTGTCGGCTATTATCTCGTAAGTGGCACAATCATCGCAGATACGTATGATTGCCCCGTTCTCCATCGGCTTCCTTGCAAGGTCGCGCATTCGCTTGCCCGTTCCCTTGGCATAGAAATACTTACCTCTCAGGTTTGGCAGGACCTTGCCTATCCTTATGGCAGGTGCCAAGGCAGGCATTTCTCTTAGTTCCTGGTCTGCGAATTCAGTGACGTTGACAGTGATGTTGCCACCGTTGCGCTCTGCCCATCCCTTCTGCCACAGATAGCCCGTCACCTCGGCTACTTGGTCGATGACAGCCTTCAGTTCGGGTCGGCTGTCGAGTACGCTTTGATTTTCCATGTGATTGTGTTCCTTGTTTATAGTTTATGTTTGGTTAACCTATCATTTCCCCACATATTACCGTTCCACTAATGTCAGCATCTCCATCCCACGCCTTATGGCAGCCTCGTTGTCTGGTATCAGGGAATGGTACCGCTGTGGCAGTACCTTGCCCAGTCCCCTTACCACGTTGTCCACCGAAACCACGCCCCTTGCCTTAATCAGTCCTCCGAGCACGAACATGTTGAGAAGTCGTCCATTACCTTTCCGAGAGGCTTCCTCCATTGCATCTATCTTGTAAACGCTGACATCGTCCCTGGCAGGTGGTGTATGTATGGCATAAGCATCATAGATGATACACCCACCAGGCTTGACAAGAGGCTCAAACTTGTCGAGCGACGGCTGATTGAGTACCACTGCAGTATCAAACCTGTCCACCAAGGGTGATGCTATCTCCTCATCGCCTATTATGACGGTGACATTTGCCGTACCGCCTCTTTGCTCGGGTCCGTAAGCAGGCATCCAACTCACTTCCATTCCCTGCATGATTCCCGCGTATGCCAGTATCTTGCCCATGGACAGTACTCCCTGCCCTCCGAATCCGCTGATTATTATTTCCTCGCGCCTCATGTCATTCCTCCATGTCTGTTGCCTTAAGGTCTCCCAAGGGGTAATATGGGAACATGTTCTCCTGCATCCACCTACCTGCCTGCACTGGAGTCATCTTCCATCCCGCACTACATGTTGCTACGATTTCCACCATCGAAGCACCCTTCCCATCTATGGAGTTCTGGAAAGCCCTCCTTATGGCACGCTTTGCCCGATTGATGTTTGGCACATTGTTTACTGCCTGCCTCGTAACGTAACAAGTACCTTCGAGCGTGGCAGCTATATCCGTGATGTGCAGAGGGAACCCGTGCAGGTCGGCCTGCCTGCCGTATGGACAAGTGCTGGTCTTCTGGCCCATGAGGGTCGTCGGGGCCATCTGTCCACCCGTCATGCCATATATGGCATTGTTGATAAAGATGATAGCGATGTTCTCTCCCCTGTTCAAGGCCTGTATCGTCTCGCCCGTACCGATACAAGCCAAGTCGCCATCACCCTGATATGTGAAGACGAGACGGTCTGGCCACATTCTCTTGACTGCAGAGGCACATGCCGGGGCACGTCCATGTGCGGCCTCTATCCAGTCAATGTCTATGTACCTATATGCAAATACAGCACATCCCACGGGACAAATGCCCACGGTGCGTTCCTCCACGCCCATTTCCCCAATGATTTCCGCAACGAGCTTGTGAACCAAGCCGTGGCTGCACCCTGGACAATAGTGCATCGGGACGTCGTTCATGAGCGACGGCTTGGCATACGCCAACTTCATGCCGTCACATTCCTTGTGCATATATTGTGCTTGGTGTTGATCCTGTCTTACCATGATGCTATGTTGACCATCTCATTTGATTTACCTAATATACGACACGCCTCGTCTGCCACCTCCTCTGGCGAAGTCATCACGCCTCCCGAATGTCCGAAGAAGTGAACGGGGCACCGGCCTTCGACGGCACACCTTACGTCTCTCACCATCTGCCCCTCGCTGAACTCCACAACCAGCATCTGTCCCAAGGAGGATGACATCTGACCCAGTCTACGTTCGGGGAATGGCCATAAGGTACGTGGGCGAAGCAGTCCTGCCTTGATGCCCTTGCCCCTAAGCAGTCCAACAGCACCCTTGCATATCCTGGCCGCAATGCCATAAGCCACCAGCAGCAAGTCAGCATCCTCGGTGAAGTATTCCTCGAAAAGGACTTCCTGTCCTTCTATTCTCTTGTACTTTTCCTGCATGTGCCTGTTGCGTCGCTCCATCTCAAGGGCATCCATCTCAAGGGACGACATAAAGTTGGCTCGCCTACCGCGCAAGCCCAACCCATTGACAGCCCAAGGGCATTGCCGGGCAATCTCCTCCTCTGTCCTACGTGGACGGAAGGAAGGAAGGACTACCCTTTCCATCATCTGACCGATGGCGCCATCACTGAGTATCATGACTGGCATCCTCCACTTGAACATCATGTCGAATGCCTTTCCAACGCAATCTGCCATCTCCTGCACGCTGTCCGGAGCCAGCACTATGACACGGTAGTCTCCGTTGCCTCCTCCATATACAGCCTGCCAATAGTCGGACTGAGAGGGCTGTATTGTACCCAGCCCTGGGCCACCCCTTTGCACGCTGACCACCAGTCCAGGTATCTCGCATGCCGCCATGTATGAGATGCCCTCCTGCATCAGAGCCACCCCAGGGCTTGACGACGATGTCATCACACACTTGCCCGTGGCACCTCCTGCATATACCATATTAATAGATGCAACCTCACTCTCACTCTGCAGCACCACCATGCCAGTCGTTTCCCAAGGTTTCAATGCCGCCAAGGTCTCCAGCACCTCACTCTGCGGAGTGATTGGGTACCCGAAGAAACCATCGCACCCATACCTTATTGCGGCGTGTGCTATCGCCTCGTTGCCTTTTAGCAACAATATTTCCCGTTCCTCGTCCATCATGAATCTCTCCCTTGAAAGCGCAAGCCGCTGTCTTCTACATAAACCGTAATGCACCCGTCAGGGCAAACCACTCCGCATGACGTGCATCCTACGCACGAGGTTGCCACCGCAAGCTCCGCATAGCAATATCCCTTGCCATTCACCCTACGAGAGAGGCTGATGCACTTCTTGGGACATGCCTCTACACATAGAGCACACCCCTTGCATCGCTCGGCATCCACGACAATGTATCCCTTCATTGCCATGCGTCAACAATATTAATAATGTACGACATAATTGATATTCTCTTGGTCAGGGATTCAGCATATCATGACAATAGAATTCCAATATTCTCTCCACCATGTTCTTCAACTCGGCTGCATGGCTTTGCGGATTGATTGCCAGGGCAGAGTCGTAGCAGTCCATGGCTTCCTGCCATGCCTGCCTACGCCACGCTTGTTTGCCAGCCTCCAGAAATTCCGCTTCAGTCATATATATTTATATGGTTTACCTGTCCTGTCTGAAATATTTCCACAAAGGTACAAATAATAAGCAAGAATGGCAAACTTTGAGATGGGTTAAAGGTGAAATTTAAACAATAATTAAGCAACGGCAAAGGTTTGGGAATAGATAATTTAACGAATTTCACAATTGGGCTATTTGTCGCATTATGTGGTATATTTGTACAAAAAAACAGCCCGTTTTGCCAACCAGGCATGGCAAAAGATGCAGGCATGGCAAGACGGACCAGACTTTTGTTTGTACAGTTTTTTTCCTACTGATTGTGGATAATGAAGCCCCCCTTAAAGGGTTGTTCTATAAATTCGACCGAGACACTTGCAGAATACTTTATGTCAGATTCATGGCTTTAATGAAGGAGCGATGCGGGCATCGTAACTGAATTAA
>SFXD01000050.1 GCA_004559785.1 bacterium
AAGGCCGGTCATAAGTTAAGACCGACGTCGGTCATAAGTTAAGCCTCGAAAAAGGACTAGAAAATAGGGGTGGTCAAAACCATGGTAGAGAACCTTCCATATTTAGCTTGAAACTATTGTTGTCCGCTAAATAACCTTGCGGCATTAAGGTTAATAACCTTGCAGCATTAAGGTTAATAACCTTGCAGCATTAAGGTTAATAACCTTACTGGCAAGTAATATATTCATCCGTGGTTAGCGAAAGTAGAATTCAATAATAAATGAAAGGCACTCCCAAATAGAGACTTGCTCTAAGGGGAGTGCCGCACAAACTGGTAATTATTTCCCAATCACTCGTCGAGCAATTGCCGGAGGAAGGCATTGAGGTCTTCGTCCAAACCTTGCAGCAACGTGCCGTCGAGGACAAGCGTCTCTTCGGAGTCCACCATCTCCAGGTCCTGTATAGTCTCGTGGTCTTCGTCCACCAAGAGGAAAGAGAATGGCTGGAGGATGCTCATCCGGCTAATCTCCGCTCTCAGGTGATGAATACATCCACGCAATACGGAAGCAACCCTGTCGTAGAAATCCTCCATGGGACAACTTTCCCACTCATGCACTATGACCGAAGCGAGAACCTCTTCATCGTCATTGAACAATGTTAGCCCTCCCGTCTCCGGGTTGACCATGACGCTGATGTCCGTCATAACGGGCTCGGCATCCTTTGGATACTTTGAGATAGCATCACGGATGGACCTCTCTATCTCCTGAATGGTTTGCTGGCTTGCTTTCATATATGGTTGTTGGTTTAGAGGGTTGTTCTACAAGTTTCGACCGTGGCAGTTCTTGAACTTCAGGCCAGAGCCACAGGGGCATGGGTCGTTGCGACCTGGCAACTTGTTGGCGCGCATAGGCTGGACAGGTTGATGTTCGCGTGTATCACGGGATGCAGCCTGACGCTGGGCGGCATCAGACAACTCGCCACGCGACTCCTGCAGCTGCTGGCGATTGGCAGGAGCCTCAGTGGGCTGCTGTGCAGGAGCCTCCTGACGTACCTGAAGCTCGGGCACCATGGCACGCATTATGACACTGACCACACGGTCGTTGATGTCGTTAATCATCTGGTCGAACAACTTGACGCTCTCAAGCTTGAAGATGAGCAAGGGGTCCTTCTGCTCGTAGCTTGCGTTGTGAACGCTGTGCTTGAGTTCGTCGAGCAGTCGGAGGTTCTCCTTCCAGGCATCGTCGATGGTATGCAGAATCAGGGCCTTGTGGAAGGCGGTCACCACCGTACGCGACTCGCTTTCGTACGCCTCCTTGATATTGGAAGGAACGTTGTACTGCCTGTTGCCGGCTATGACGGGGACCATGAGGTTCTCGTACATCTGTCCCTGCGGTCCCTCGTAGATCATACGCACTACCTTGTTGGCGTTTGCCGCCATGATGTCGGTCTTCTGCCTGAACCGTTCGAGAGCCTTCTGGTAAGCCTGCTCTGCAATGTCGTCCATCTTGGCGCTCTCCATTTCCTCTGAAGTGAAGGGAACATCCATGGCGAATATCTCAAGGAAGCACGTGCGGCATCCTTCCCAGTCGTTGTTCTCGATGACGTGGCACACCCTATCCCAAATCATGTCGGATATGTCCATCCCGAGGCGTTCTCCCATGAGGGCATGGCGACGCTTCTCGTAGATGACGGTACGCTGCTTGTTCATGACATCATCGTATTCCAGCAGACGCTTGCGCACTCCGAAGTGGTTTTCCTCCACCTTCTTCTGAGCATTCTCGATGCTGCGCGTAATCATGCTATGCTCTATCATCTCCCCGTCCTTGAATCCGAGGCGGTCCATCACCTTGGCGATACGCTCGCTGGCGAAGAGTCGCATCAGTTTGTCCTCGATAGACACGAAGAACACGCTGCTTCCGGGGTCTCCCTGTCGTCCGCTACGTCCTCTGAGCTGTCGGTCTACGCGGCGACTCTCATGGCGTTCGGTTCCAATAATGGCAAGTCCGCCGGCGGCCTTGACTTCCGGCGAGAGCTTGATGTCGGTACCACGTCCTGCCATGTTGGTGGCGATGGTCACCGTACCGAGCATACGTTCCTGCGGCTTGCCGTCGACCATGACGGTACCCTTCGTGCTCTGTCCTGCCTGTGCAACGATGTCGGCCTCCTTCTGGTGCAGCTTGGCATTGAGCACCTGGTGTGGTATCTTGCGCATCTGGAGCATCTTGGACAGCATCTCGGATATCTCCACGCTCGTGGTACCCACAAGCACGGGGCGACCCGAGTTGCGCATCTTCTCCACCTCCTCGATGACAGCCTTGTACTTTTCGCGCTGCGTGCGGTAGACGCGGTCGTTCATGTCATTTCGGATGACCTCCCTGTTGGTAGGCACCTCCACCACGTCGAGCTTGTAGATGTCCCAGAACTCCCCTGCCTCGGTGACGGCAGTACCCGTCATGCCGGCAAGCTTGTGGTACATGCGGAAATAGTTCTGCAACGTGATGGTAGCGTAGGTCTGGGTGGCAGCCTGCACCTTGACATGCTCCTTAGCCTCCACCGCCTGATGTAGTCCGTCGCTCCAGCGGCGTCCCTCCATGATACGTCCGGTCTGCTCGTCGACTATCTTGACCTCCCCGTCCTGGATGACGTACTCGTCGTTGAGGTTGAACATGGTGTAGGCCTTGAGCAACTGCTGGATGGTATGAACGCGTTCGCTCTTTGTGGCATAGTCGTTGAACACCTTGTCCTTCTCCTCTATCTGTTCCTCGGGAGTCTTGCCGGATTTCTCTATCTCGGTCAGTATGGTTGCTATGTCAGGCAGCACGAAGAGGGCAGGGTCGTTTACCTGCGAGGCAAGCCAGTCGTTGCCCTTGTCGGTGAGGTCCACGCTGTTCTGCTTCTCGTCGACGACAAAGTACAGCGGGTCAGTAGCCTCGTGCATGCGCCTGTTGTTGTTCTCCATGTAGATTTCCTCTGTAGAGAGCATACCTGCCTTGATGCCCGGCTCGGAGAGGAACTTGATGAGGGGCTTGTTCTTGGGCAATGCCTTGTGGCTGCGGAAGAGGGAGAGGAAACCCTCCTCGGTCTTCTGCTTGTCGCCCGTCTCCTGTCCCTCGGCGATGAGTCTCTTGGCATCGGCGAGATACTGCGTCGCCAACTGTCTCTGCACTCCGACGAGACGTTCTACGAGTGGCTGGTATTGTTCGAACTGCTGGTCGTCTCCCTTGGGTACGGGACCGGATATGATAAGAGGAGTACGCGCATCGTCTATGAGCACGGAGTCCACCTCGTCGACTATGGCATAGTTGTGCATTCGCTGCACGAGGTCCTTGGGATCCTGTGCCATGTTGTCGCGCAGGTAGTCGAAACCGAACTCGTTGTTCGTGCCGAACGTGATGTCTGCGAGGTATGCCTTGCGTCGTGCGTCGCTGTTGGGCTGGTGCTTGTCGATGCAGTCCACGCTGAGACCGTGGAACATGTATATCGGGCCCATCCATTCCGAGTCACGCTTGGCGAGGTAGTCGTTGACGGTCACCACATGCACTCCATTGCCCGTGAGTGCGTTGAGGAAGACTGGCAGCGTGGCGGTCAGGGTCTTTCCCTCTCCCGTGAACATCTCTGCAATCTTGCCCTGGTGCAGCACGGTTCCTCCGAAAAGCTGTACGTCGAAATGCACCATTTCCCACTTGAGGTCGTTGCCTCCAGCCACCCAGTGGTTGTGGTATATAGCCTTGTCGCCCTCGATGTCCACGAAGTCGTGCGTGGCGGCAAGCGTGCGGTCGAAGTCTGTTGCCGTCACCTCCACGTTCTCGTTGTTGGTGAATCTCTCTGCCGTGCTCTTCACGATGGCGAACACCTCGGGGCGAGCCTCATCGAGAGCCTTCTCCATGCGCTCGAGCACTTCCTTCTCGAGTTTGTCTATCTGCGAGAACAGCGGAGCCCTGTCCTGTATGTCCGTCTGTTCGATGCGTGCCTTTAGTTCCTGTATCTGCTGCCGCAGGTCGGCGGCAGAATCCTGTATGCCCTGCCTTATGGCCTGTGTCCTGGCACGCAGTTCGTCGTTGCTGAGCGACTGTATCTGTGGGTAGACCTTGAGCACCATGTCCACGAGTGGCCTGTAAGCCTTGAGGTCCCTGGACTTCTTGTCTCCGAAAATCTTTACGAGTATCTTGGAAATATCCATATATGATTGTTGTTTTTTGTCGAAAAATTGGGGAAATACGGTTTCTTCTCTCATCTCCTAATCCGTCCATTACCGCAAACCATCTAATTATATATATTTATTAATGTTTGTGCAGGCATGTGCGGAAATACGGACACCCACTCGCCCATTGATGCATCAATAGTAGAGCGGAGCCAGCGAGCATGCGTTGGGAGCCCTGATGCGCAAGGCATTCGCCACCGTAGGAGCCACGCGGTCGACGGTGATTGGCTCAGTAATCTTCTCCGGAGAGACGCCGCATCCCATTATGAATAGAGGGAAGCCCATATAAGACTCTCGTGACAGAGTCTGCTCGTGGGTATCCTCGTTGGAGAGCACCCATCCAGGTGACACCTGTACGAGTATGTCTCCCGAGCATTTGGGATTGTAGGCGTTGCGCAGCTTGCTTATACCTGGAGTCCATGCACCGAGCGAAAGTCGCTGGCTGGTATAAACATCCCTTACGCCGCTGAGTTGTATGAGGAAGTCGCCGCAACGGGCGAGCATCTCGGCGAGGTTGATGCTACGGCTCTCTATGAGCTTGAGGTTGAGGTATATCTCGTTGTCGAGTGCCGTCTCGACATATTGTCCCGGACCATATACTGCTATGAGGTACATGTTGAGCAGCAACTGTGCCTTAGTTATGGAGAACGTTCCCGTCGGAATCCTGTACTGGCTTATGTCGTTGGCGTCCTCGGAGTCGCAATATCCCGTGCTGGTAACCACGAAGAGCACCTTGCCCTCTCCTACCCTATGCTCTACGAGGTCGAAGAGTTCCTCCAACTGACGGTCGAGACGTGCGTACGTGTCCTGCAACTCCATGCCGTACTGCGAGGACATCTGATGGTCGTACCCCCCGGCATAGTACGTGACACAGAGCAGGTCGGTGACGGCATCCACCCCAAAGGCATTGTTCTGGAATGCCTGCTTGACGAAGAGGTTCACCTCGTCGTTGACACATGCACTCGCCTTGAACTCCCTGTACTTGCGCTCGCCCGAGAACTTGTGGCTGAACGGTTTTCTGGAGCCACCCGCCACGAAGTAGTTGAAATTGCCGACAAGGTCATTCAGAGGTTTCCACACTATGCCCCCGATGCGTGAAGAGAGGGACTTGGACTTGTCGAAGGCAGATGCCCACTCAGGCAACTCCCCGTAGTAAGAGGAACTTGCCCACTTGCCAGTGTTGTCGTCTATCCAGTAGGCTCCGTCGGCGGCATGTCCCGCAGCCAATATGGCTGCATCGCGATTGGGTGCTATGGACATCACTATGCCCTTGCCCTCGGTAGAAATCTTAAGTTCGTCGCCCAGCGTAGAGACGGCAAGGTTCCTGGCAGAGGACTTGTCGGAGGTGAGATGCCCCGTGAAGTCAGGGTCATCCACGCAATAGAGCGGTACGAGCGACTGACGGTCGAGCCACCTTTCGCCCACTACCCCATTCTCGTATGGGCTGGTACCTGTGGACAGGCAAGCCACGGACGAGGCCCTGTCCGGGGAATTGAACGGGTACTCTGCCTGCGAATATACCCTTCCCTGCTGCATTAGCCGTGCAAAGCCTTTGTCTCCGTACAGCGGGGCGAACGCTTGCAGGTAATCCGAGCGCAACTGGTCGATTACCACGTTCACCACAAGGCGCGGAACCTCCTGGGAGGTCTGCGCCTCGGCACCGGCTATAGCCATCAAGACTATGAGCGAGGACAGAAGTCTGTATCTGTTTGTCGTCATCTAATCCTATTCTTACGGTAGTATAAATAGTAACTGAAAGGCCTTGTCATGAAAGCCAATGCCAAAGGTACGACTATATTTCCGAATTCTTGGGGAATCCAAGGGGAAAATATCATAAAAAGTGTTAAATAAGAAAAATGGACGGCATGCCACAAGGTTTTGCCGCGTCGAGATGCTGCAGCCGCCACCTTTCGGAGGAAGAACAGAGCCAAGGGGTTGAATAGCCACAGGAGCCAGTTGTGTCCAACGCCAGGATGCTGCGAGAAGAGGGACATGAACAGAAGCAGGCAACCGACCAGTCCCTGTGCGAGAAGCAGCATTACGTCCCATGGCCATAGCATGAGATTGAGCCATCTCTCCACAGCCACCAGTGCGAGACAGAGGGCAAGGAAACAGAGAGCGGCAGGCAAAGGCTGCAACGGGAAGGGACGTATCTCACCGCCATTGCGCTTGGGAAGGACCTCGCAAGTGTATGCCACGAGAGGCCTGCTGTCGTTGTTGTCCTGCCTGATGACGGCATTGGCAGCATATCGCATCATGTACTCCGGTGCGAACATGGCACTCCTTGCCGTAAGCATGGTGTCGACGTCGGCCCCGAGCAAGAGGTCGTTGCCCTCCTGTGCCCATTGATTCCTGGAAGCGTATTGGCGTAGCATCTGCCTAAACGTGTGCAGTGGAATGGTGTCGGGATATACCACATGCCCCGCTACGTTGTGCTCTATCGCGTCCCTCACCTTGGTAGTGCAGTTGTTGAACAGGAAGTTGTACCTGTACCGCCTGTTCTCCATGCGGCAACCCACCAAGAGTTCCGCCAACAGGTTGGAAGCCTCATCCGGCATGAGGTTGAGCACCTGTTCCGTTACCGAGGAGCCACGCTCCCTGTACTCAAGCAGGAAGTAATCCCACTCTACGGGGCATAGCATGTAGTCGCACTTGCCCAGTACGAAGTTCCAGATGAAGTGTGGCTGGTTGAAGGAGAACACCCCGTAGTTGAAGGCCAGGTCCAGTCCTCTGGCAGGGTCGGTACACCTGATGGCTGTATGGCCATACAGGGAGTACACCTCATCGCCGGGCGAGCATGTCACAAGGCTCACCCTCACGCCTTCCTGCTGCTGCGGAAGGGCATGCACTGGAATGAGGGCGAAAAGCAGGAGGATAAACAATCTTGCCAATTTCATGGTGCAAAGGTAGCATTTTCCGCTGAAAGAAAGAAGACGAGCCTTACATTTTTATATTTATGTACAAATCTTTTTCCTCCAAGGCTTCCTCATATCAATGAAATATCGTACCTTTGCAGCCGTGAAACTGATAATAGACATAGGCAACACGGTGGCAAAACTGGTGGCTTTCAGTGGCAGCGAGCCACTGGAGGAAACACGTACGTCCAACGAAACCCTTGCCGCCCTGCCTGCCTTTGCAAACAAGTATGCCTTCAAGTGTGGCATCCTGAGCTCGGTACGCGACATAACTCCCGAGGCGGAGAGGCAGCTCGGCCAACTGAGGATTCCCATCTTGCGGTTCAGTTCCACCACTCCAATTCCCATCACCAACAGGTACAAGACCCCCGGCAGCCTCGGCTCGGACAGAATAGCCGCCGCCATAGGGGCAAGCACCCTCAAGCCAGACAAGGACTTGCTGATAATAGATGCCGGCACCTGCATCACATACGAGGTGATAGACGCACAGGGCAACTACTGGGGAGGAAACATTGCGCCAGGGATGCAGATGCGCCTGCATGCACTGCACGAACATACGGCACGCCTGCCCCTGGTATCGGCTGAAGGTCCGGTGCCTGGCATGGGCTATGACACGGAGACAGCCATAAGGTCGGGAGTGCTGAGGGGCATGAAATACGAGATAGAGGGGTACATCAAGTCGATGAGGGCAAAATACCCCAAGTTGCTCGTATTCCTCACCGGAGGAGACAAAATCAACTTCGATTCGAAAATAAAGAACATAATCTTTGCGGACAAGTACATCGTGCCGCGAGGACTCAACAAGATATTGGACTACAATTATGGCAAGATACTTTAGACTGTTGGCCACCATCCTGACGGCGGCATGTAGCCTAACGCTCCACGCCCAGGCAAACGGGAGCAACTCGTCATACTCACGCTTCGGACTCGGCACGCTCAACGACCAGTCGCAGGGCTTCAACAAAGGCATGGCAGGGGTTGGCATAGGACTGGCTTCGGGCAGCCGCGTCAACATAGCCAACCCGGCATCGTACTCCTCCATAGACTCGCTGAGCTTCATCTTCGACGTCGGCATGAACGCCAGCTTAGGCAACATGAAGAGCCAAGGCACGTCCGTCAACGTGAACAACTGCAACATCGACTACGTTTGCGCCGGGCTTCAACTGACCAAGGGCATCGGACTGTCGTTCGGATTCGTCCCATACACGTCCATAGGCTATTCCTTCTCATCAAGTAGCAACGTGGCAACGGGCATGAACTCCATGCAGATGATTTCCAAGACAGACTCATACGAGGGTAGCGGCGGACTCAACCAAGGTTACATCGGAGTGGGAGCCATGGTCTACAAGGGACTCTCCATCGGTGCCAACATCAGCCTGATATGGGGCAGCTACAGCCACTCGGTGCAGGAGACCTTCTCCGAAGACGGCGTGGAGAGTAGCAACTATAGCGGATTGAAGTCAATACACAATGCCGACATCAAGACGTACAAGATTGACCTCGGTGCGCAATACCCAGTGAGACTCACTAACAAGGACATCCTGACCATTGGAGCCACGGCAAGCATCGGACACAAGGTGAAGGGCGAGTCAACGCTCGAAAGGTACCAGACAAGCGCAGACACGCTGGTGGCACGCAACGCCTTCGACCTGCCATATTCCTATGGGCTGGGACTGGGATGGACGCATGGAAACAACCTCACCGTAGGAGCCGACTTCAAGCACGAGTTCTGGTCCAAGTGCCACACACCGCAGTATGACAAGAACACCAGGACATACGCACCAGCACTGGGCAGCTACTGTGACAGGATCAAGGTCTGTGCAGGCGCACAGTACATCATAGACCCATTCGACAAGCACTACCTGAAGCGCATTCAGTACCGACTGGGAGCACACTACTCCACGCCATACCTCAAGATAAACGGCAAGGACGGACCAAGGGAATACGGCATCTCTGCCGGACTGGGACTGCCCATCACCAACAACTACAACAGCAGGTCGATGGTGAACGTCAGCCTGCAATGGATGAGACGAGCACCTCAGACGACCGCCATGATTACGGAGAATTACTTCCTGATGAACATAGGGCTCACCTTCAACGAGGCATGGTTCATGAAGTTCAGAATAAAATGACGAACCGTCCTGACACTGGAGGCACCAGACCTTCCCCCTTGCAGGCTGCCATTGCCATCTGCATGGCAGCATCCATGATGTGGTCGTGCATGGGTAACACCGAACATACGGCGAGCGCAGTTGCCGACTCCGACTCCCTGCCATTCCTGCACTCGGAGGGTATAAGCACGCTAATCTCCGACTCTGGAATAATACGATACCACATGGTAGCTGAGGAATGGGACATCTACGAAAGGGAGGGCGAATTGTCGACATGGAAGTTCATGAAGGGACTCTTCATGGAAAGGTTCGACAAGGAGTTCAGGGTAGACCTCTTCGTGCAATCCGACACGGCATACCTGCACCGACAGCAGATATGGGAACTCAGGGGAAGGGTGGTCATCAGGAACATGAGGAACGAGGTCTTCCACACGGAGGAGTTGTACTGGGACATGGCACGACACGAAATGTGGAACCACTCACACATGCGCATCGTAACACCCGAGCGCGAGCTGGAAGGCACGGAGTTCCGCAGCAACGAGCAGATGACACGCTACTCCGTTGCCAACTCCATTGGGTCATTCCCCGTATCCGACACGGAAAACGACACCGCCGCCGACACTACTCAGTTAGCCCCCGCTGACACGGTGGCAACAGAAGAACCAATACATGGCACGCCGCAGAAAGAGCCAAAGAAGAGATTCCTGCCGGCACCCGACAAGAGAGGCAAATTCTAATGATGGACATAGACTCTACACTACCGATTGAAATAGTGGCAGTACTGCTACTGTCTGGCTTCTTCTCCGGAATGGAGATTGCATTCGTCTCGAGCAACAAGCTCAGATTCGAGATGGACCGCGAACAGATGTCCTTCTCGTCCAGGCTCATCGACACCTTCTACAAGCATCCCAACAACTTCATCTCCACTCTGCTCGTGGGCAACAACATAGCCCTCGTGGTATACGGCATTCTCATGGCAAGGCTGGTGAACGAACTTATACTGATTCCAATGGGCATACACGTCAGGGATGGCGAATGCCCCAACGACATCATCTGCCTGCTGACACAGACCCTGCTCAGCACGATGATAGTGCTCGTCACGGGTGAGTTCCTGCCCAAGACCCTCTTCAAGATCAACCCCAACCGGATGCTCAGCATCTTCGCCCTGCCTGCCTTCGTGTTCTACGTATTGCTATGGCCCATAAGCAAGTTCACAAGTTCGCTCAGCAAAGGATTCCTGCGGATGGCAGGAATGAAGGTGGAGAAGGACGTAGGAGGCAAGACTTTCACCAAGGTCGACCTCGACTACCTGATACAGAGCAACATAGACAATATAGACAACGAAGAGGAGATTAAGGACGAGGTGAAGATATTCCAGAATGCACTGGACTTCAGCACCGTCAAGGTCAGGGACTGCATAGTGCCGCGCACCGAGATCGTGGCAGTGGACGAAAACACAGAGGTGGACCGACTCAAGGCTCTGTTCGTAGAAAGTGGCTACTCGAAGATAATAGTCTACAAGGGGGACATCGACAACATAACCGGATTCATACACAGTTCGGAAATGTTCCGGCTGTCCGGCAACGACCACTGGACACATCGCATCAAGGACGTCCCCATCGTACCTGAGACCATGAACGCCCAGAAACTGCTGGGGACGCTCATCAGCCAGAAACGCTCCATAGCAGTAATAGTGGACGAGTTCGGAGGCACCAGCGGCATCGTCACACTGGAGGACTTGGTAGAGGAAATATTCGGCGAGATAGAGGACGAACACGACAACTCCAACTACACTGCAAAGGACATAGGAGGAGGCGAATACATCATATCGGCCCGACTCGAGATAGAGAAAGCCAACGAAATGCTTGGACTCAACCTACCCGAAAGCGACGAGTACATCACCGTGGGAGGACTTATCCTACACGAGTACCAAAGCTTCCCCAAACTCAATGAAGTGGTTCGCTTCGGACACTGGGAATTCAAGATTCTACAGAACACCACCACCAAGATTGAACTCGTGAAACTGAAAGTTCTCGACTAAACACGCTTTTTTATTTATAAAATAGGTGTCAAATGGTTTTTTTTTATTATCTTTGTGCGCTAAAAATGCAAACCAAGAACATAACAACAACAAAATAACACACAAAAACAAATGGCAACATTACAAAAAATCCGCAGCTATGGCAAGATACTCATCGGAGTGGTGGGACTTGCCCTGTTCGCCTTTATCGCAGAGGAACTCGTCAGGGCCTTCTCCTACACCAGGACCGAGAGTCACCAGCGCATAGGCGAAATCTATGGCGAGAACATCAACGTGCAGGACTTCAACAACCTCGTGGAAGAGTACTCCAGCGTAATCAAGTTTACCAATGGGCTGAGCTCGCTCACGGAAGAGCAGACTGCCAGCATCCGCGACCAGGTTTGGCAGACCTACGTCAACCAGAAACTCATAGAGCATGAATGCGAGAAACTCGGACTGACCGTTACCGACGCTGAGATGCAGAACATCATCACCACCGGACGCAACCCCATGCTGGCACAGACTCCCTTCCGCACACAGCAGGGAGGCTTCGACGTGAACGCACTCAAGAACTTCCTCAACCAGTATGAGGAGATAAGGAACAACAACGAAATCTCCGGCGACATCAAGGAGCAGTACACACAGATGTACAACTACTGGCAATTCGTCGAGAAGAGCATACGCCAGCAGACTCTTGCACAGAAGTACCAGACCCTGCTCGCAGCAACCCTCGTCAGCAACCCTGTGGCAGCACAGTACGCCTTCGACGGGAAGACGAACGAGAGCGAGGTCCTCATGGCAGCACTGCCCTACACCACCGTCAAGGACGCTGACGTCACCGTCGAGGACAACGAGCTCAAGGCTAAGTACAACGAGATGAAGGAAATCTTCCGTACCTCACAGGAGACACGCAACATCCGATACATCGACGTGGAGGTTACGGCAAGCCAAGAGGACAAGGACGCACTGCAACAGGAGATGAACCAGTATGCAGCATCACTCGCCGAGGGTGCAGAGCCAGCCAAGGTGGTACGCGAGGCAGGTAGCTCTGTGGCATACAGCCAGTTGCCCATCAGTGCCAAGACCCTCCCACACGACATAGCCGAACGCATCGACAGCATGCAGGTGGGAACGCAGGTAGGTCCCTTCATCCACGCACATGACAATACGACCAACATCATCCGCCTCATCGGCAAGGTGAGCAGCCCCGACTCGGTGGAGATACGCCAGATAGTAGCACCCGGCACGGACATGGCTTCGGCAGAGAAGACCGCCGACAGCATCATGACAGCCCTGGCAGGAGGCGAGAACTTCGACAGCATCGCCAAGAAGTACAACCAGCCAGCCACCAAGACATGGGTGACAAGCGAGCAGTACGAGGGCATGACGATTGACGAGAACAACCGCAAGTTCATCCAGACTATTACCACCGCAAGCGTTGGCTCGTACAACAAGATTGTAATGGACGGACAGGGAGTGATGGTGGCTCAGGTAACAGACCGCCGCAACATCATCACCAAGTACGACGTGGCAGTAATCAAGCGCACCATCGACTTCAGCAAGGACACATACAGCAAGGCATACAACAAGTTCAGCTCGTTCCTCGCTGGCAACGCTACTGCAGCCGACATCGAGGCTAACGCCGCAAAAGAGGGTTACAACATCCAGACACGCAAGGGCATGGGCAGCAGCGAGCACTATGTGGCAGGCGTTCGCAGCACACGTGATGCCATGCGATGGATTTTCGATGGCGACACCAAGCCAGGAGCCGTTTCACCCCTGTACGAATGCGGTGACAACGACCACCTCCTAGTGGTAATCCTCGATGGCGTGAACCCCAAGGGCTACGCAAACATGGATGACGAGCAGGTGAAGTCCTTCCTTACCACCGAGGTGCAGAAGGACAAGAAGGCAGCCATCCTGTTGGAGAAAATGGAAGCAGCCAAGAGCATAGAGGACGTTGCCAAGATGGAAGGCGCAGTAACGGATACCATCAAGCACATCAACTTCGCAAGCAACGCCTTCATATCCAAGGTAGGTGCCAGCGAACCAGCTTTGAGCGGCTCGGTTAGCTCAGCCAAGCAGGGTGACTTCAAGGCAGGCATAAAGGGCAACTCGGCAGTATATGCCTACAAGGTACTCGCACAGGACAAGACGGCAGGCGAGTTCGACAAGAAGAAGGAAGAGAGAACCGCAGCACAGATGATGCTCCGCTCGCTGGGCAACTTCACGAGCGAACTCTACGACAAGGCTGACGTGGTGGACCACAGATACCTGTTCTACTAAGAGACAACCCACAATTACATATAGTTTCGCCCAGACGCTGAAAGATGCAGTCTGGGCGAACCTTTTTATGGGTATTTGTTTTTATATCCTGTTGCAAAACTGAGATAATTATGGTATCTTTGCAGAAAATAGGCTGCACTCGGCAAAAAGCTCAAGCATGCTTGGCTTGTTGCTCTCGTTTGCACTATCTTTGTCCGATAATTGTTTTTTTAGTCCAACTGTATTATCTTCTATAACTAAGAATATGAAAAAAACACTTATGACAATGGCCGCCACGGCTCTCACGAACATGGCCATGGCGCAGCAGACCAACGACAAGGTGGCTTACCTCTTCACTTACTTCACAGGCAACGCCCCGGAACAGGAGCAGATTTGCTATGCCCTGTCGGACGACGGCTACAACTACACACCGCTCAACCAGGGGTTCCCGGTCATCGCAAGCGACACCATAGCATTCACGCAATGCGTGCGCGACCCCCACATCCTGCGCGGAGAAGACGGCAAGACATTCTACATGGTGGTCACGGACATGCGCTCTGCCCACGGATGGAGCTCCAACCGTGGCATGGTGCTAATGAAATCAACTGACCTCGTAAACTGGACACACTCCGTGGTCAACTTCCCTACCAAATACCCAAAGAAATGGGGAAACGTAATCAGGGTGTGGGCACCGGAAACCATCTACGACAAACGTGCAGGCAGATACATGGTCTTCTACTCCCTGCGCACCAACGACCCAGAATCCTACGACCGCATCTATTACTCCTATGTCAATGACGACTTTACCGACCTTATTGGCGAACCGCAGTTCCTCTTCGACAACGGCGCCGCCACCATCGACGGCGACATCGTATGGAATCCCGCAGACCAACTCTATCACCTCTTCTACAAGAGCGAGAGCGGACGCGGCATCTTCCAGGCCACTGCCAAAACGCTCACAGCACCCGAGGGAACCAAGGCCGGAAGCCAGTGGACCAAGATAGAGGGACACGTGGACCAGACCAAAGAGTCCGTCGAGGGAGTTGGCGTCTGCCAGAGCATCGACGGCAAGTCATGGATAGTGATGTACGACTGCTACGGCAACGGGCATTACCAGTTCTGCCGCAGTGCCGACCTGAAATCGTTCGAGGTGGTGGCCAACACTGCCACACGCGGCAAGTTCACGCCACGCCACGGCACCATCATCCCTATCACACAGGATGAGAAAGACAGGCTGCTCAAGGCTTTCCCAAACCACCTGAACCCCATTCTGCCCGACTATCACGCAGACCCCGAGATACTCTATTCCAACAAGACAAAGAAGTATTACATCTACAGCACCACCGACGGACACCCCGGATGGGGCGGATGGACATTCAATGTCTTCTCCTCGCCCGACCTCAAGACATGGACAGACGAGGGCATGGTGCTCGACGTAAAGAGCGACCAGGTGGCATGGGCCAAGGGCAACGCATGGGCACCGGCTGCCATCGAGGTGAAGCAGAAAGACGGCTCATATAAATACTACCTCTATTTCTCAGCAGATGCAGGCAAGCGCAAGGAGATTGGAGTGGCAGTGAGCGACAGTCCCACAGGACCGTTCGTAGATGCCGGCGCTCCCATCATCTCCGACAGCCCCGTTGGCAGCGGACAGCAGATTGACGTTGACGTGTTCATAGACCCCAAAAGCAAGAAACCATACATCTATTGGGGCAACGGCTATATGGCTGGCGCACAGCTCAACGCCGACATGGTGAGCGTAAACAAGGAGACCATCAGGGTGATGACTCCGGAGGGCGGCACCAAGCAGACCTGGCAATACCGCGAGGCTCCATACGTGTTCTACCGCAAGGGCACCTATTACTTCCTATGGTCGGTTGACGACACGGGCTCGCCAAACTACCACGTATGCTACGGCACATCCAAGTCACCCCTCGGTCCCATCACCGTGGCCGACAATCCAACCATCCTCAAGCAAGTACCCGAGCTCGGCATCTACGGCACCGCACACAACTCGGTACTGCAAATCCCGGGCAAGGACGAATGGTATATCGTTTACCACCGCATCAACAAGCACTTCCTGCATCCCGACAAGGGTCCGGGCATACACCGTGAGGTCTGCATAGACCGCATGACCTTCGACAAGAAGGGAAACATCATCCCCGTTACCCCAACTCTCGACGGGCCGCAGTAAGCCGGAGGCCCATCATTTTGCAACACCCCAACCCCAATGGGGCATATATGGCTTATGCCTCATGTGAGGAGTCCGTTGCCGATCCTACAAGTGAATCAAAGCACCTGTCCCTCTATGACCATTGCATGTCTAACTTACACTTTGATATTTGCAAACGCTCTGAGAATGCGATAAAATCGAACGAGTTTGCCTTCGCTGCAAATACGCAAGTTTTAAAATACGAAGAAATGGCAATTGAAGGGCGAAAAATGCCCATTTTTACCTATGAAAAATCCCTTGACCGTACGGGCAAGGCTGCGTAGACGTACGTTCAAAGGTCATTAGCACGTACTGCGTTAGGATCTATAGACGTACGTCCATAGGTTGCCTGGACGTACGTCCATAGCACCTTTGAACGGTCTTGAACGAAAATGAACGATTCGTTCATTAAAAAATTGCACAAAAGCACCCCTAATGTGCATAAGGTTTTGCACAGATTGCGCTGGAAAGCGTGAGTTTTTGCAAT
>SFXD01000133.1 GCA_004559785.1 bacterium
TGGATTTACGTTGTCAATAAGAGAGCAGGCCTGACCTTCCCTGCTCCACCTGGATGCTCTCGTGCTTTATCTTCCTGCCGAAGTCGAAGCTGTAGGACAGGTTGACATATACACTGCAGTCGTTGTCCTTCCTGCAGATACGTTCCGTGAGAGTCTTGGCCCCGAAGTCGTACATATTCACGTCGCACTTGCCTTTGTTGAAGAACTGCTTGCAGCCCACCTCGGCGAAGAAGCCGCGGTGCGACCATGAGGCCATGATGCCGTAACGGCTCAGGTATTTGTATCTGTAGTCGCTGTTCATGCCGTTCTGCTGGGTAATCAGCTCACCCGACAGGCTGAACTTGCCGAGGGTGTAGTAGAGGGAGGACTTGGCGAAGAACCAGTGCCCGTGCATGGCGTTCACGTCGGTCACCACGGCATTGGTGTATCTGCCGCCCAGCTTGGCCGTGAGATTGTCCGAGAGCTTCAGCGAAGCGTCAGCTCCGAAATGGCAGGAGTGGTAGTCGCCGCCCTTTGCGAACGATGTCACCATCATGCCGTCTTCGACAAAGCTCACACTTTTGGCGTAGCCGTAGTACCCGTCGTGGCTGACATAGGCCGACAGGGTGACATTCTTGCCCATATAGAGGCTGTAGGACAGCCGTGCATTGCTGAACTGCGAAAGGTCAAGTCCGGGATTTCCCCTCCTGCATTCGAAGGGTGAGACCGTCACCGTCGCTCCGTTGAGTATGGACATCTGCGGAGTTATCGTGCTGTAGGACACGCTCATGTTGAGACTGCTTTTCGCCGTCAGACGGTAATAGAGGTTCATGGAGGGCGAGACGCTGAAGTCCCTTGTCCATCCCTCCCCGTTCGTTTGGTAATACTTCAGGTCAGCATCCACGGACAGGCCCAGGAACAGCCTGTTGAACAAATACTGGCTGTAGGAAGCACTGAAGATGTTCTCGGTGCTCCTGAGCCTCTGCACGCTCGGCGTGCTTCCGCCGTAGTGTGCCCTGCTGTCCTGATAGATGCTTTGCAGTCCCAGGCTCAGCGTGTTGTTGTGGGCGAACGACTTGGAATAGTTCATGCCGAAGTGAGCGAAGTGGTAGTCTTCCGTGGATTTGTTGTAGATGCCTTCCATGCCGTCCTCGTCGTAAGAGTACTCGTTGCACCTGTCACTGTAGTTGTATTTCAGCATCCACTTGAATATCTGCCCGTTCTTCATGTTGACGAGGTGGTGGATGTAGAGCGAAGGCGTCAGCGACCTGCTGCGGCTGTCTTCACGGTAGTGCGAGTCGGGGTATGCCCCGCCGCTGTATTCCGTGTTGCCCTGTACGAGTCCTGTCGGGTTGCGGTTCCAGGCCAGTCCGCCCTGCACGAGCAACGTATAGTGTTCTCCTCTCACGGTGGCTTTCAGTGCCCCCGACTCGTTGTGGCTGCGAAATTTGCAGCCGTCAACGACGGAGTTCTTCGTGAACGGCGAGTCGAAAAGGAACTCCTCCTTTGACGATGACCCCGTGTTGTCAAGTGTGGAGTAAGCAGAGGAAATCGTGGCGAGGAGGTTCACCTTTCCGAAGTCAAGGCTGGTGTTCACCGTGTTGTTCTCCTTGAAGCTGACGAATCTCTCGTGGCTTCTCGCATCGACATATCCCCCGTGTGTGTATTTCTTTGTCACGATGTTCACCAGTTTGTTGTATTGCGAGTAAATGCCCGTGGGGTTGTCTTCGTATTCCACCCTTGCAATGTCCTTGGCCCTGAGCTGCGCCACCTCCGCCGCGGAAGTTTCCCTTCCGTCGATGCAGATGCCGAGTCTTGAGTCGTCGGCTGCTGTTATGGTGCCGTTTATCCTGCTCACGTCAATCTGCGGTATCATCATGTTGAACAGCAGTGCCACGCCCGTATAGGCCCCGTTCACCTGCCGCTGTGTGGGGATGTATGTGGCCTTGCTGCCGTCGAGGTGCATCGTGCCGCTCTCCACGGTGATGCCTTCAAGTTGTCTGGCGCACTCCGCCAGCACGACATTGCGGCGTATCTCCTTCATGCCGTCCACGGCAATGCGCATGTCCTTGGGGTCGTAATTGATGTGGCGGAAACCCACAGTCACGGTGTCGGCCCGCTCGAAGCGCACTTCGTATGCGCCGTTGCCGTCGCTCTTCCCGGCATACTGCACTCCTTGTGCCACCACATACACAGACACGTCGGCAATGCCCCTGCCGTCCTCGCCCTTCACCACGCCGGTCACACTGCTCAAAGTAGTCTGCGCCAAGACGGCTATATGGCTCACGACAAGCATTAGCATGATTGACAGCTTCTTGCTGTGAGATGTAATTCTGTAAGTTTTCATTGTCCTGGTTTTTTGATGTTCTTTCATTCACAGCATGTGCAGGCCCCGCTGTCTTTCCCGTTCACATATACCTGTCTCATCAAGTCCCTGCCGAGTACATCGTTCTCAACGATAGCCTAGATTTTAAAAGTTTGTAGTTTCATCGTTGTTTTTTTTATAGTTATTAATTCCTGCAAGCAGGGAGGATTTTCCTCCCCACCACGACACCATGCAGGTCTGCAGCCAGTTGGGATGATTTGCAGGCGTAGCCGTGCATACGTGTCTGTATTTTTGTTTGTAAGACTAATAATGACTTGTCTTTTGTTTCAGCAACCAGCAATCGTCTATAGCACGATATTACCAGTGAAACAATAATCACCCCTATACAGTCTGATGATATAATTGCCACTAAGTGCCATGGGAATTTCCAATTGTGACATACCTTCTGGTATGTATTCATCCATATAAATAGTCTCAAATTCATCAGCAAGCTCTACTCTGCATCCATAGCATGAAGCATTGAAATAAAGATACTCGTTGTCATATTCCATTTGAGGCAATCTGATCGGAGACTTGGGCTTGGACACTGAAATGTTTTTTTCAGGTATGATAATGCTTACCTGAAAATTTACAACACTCCGTAAATCCGATAACTCGTTATCTGCATAAGCAGAAAAGGGCAACAGCATAA
>SFXD01000134.1 GCA_004559785.1 bacterium
GATGTATGGAGCAAATATTTCACGTGGTTTTGTTTGGCAGTTTCCTCCATTTGCCGTATCTTTGGGGACAAAAAGCGTGTAGGACATGGAAATGACGAAGAGTGAACTGAAGCAATTGGTAGGGGCAAGGTCTGATGGATCTGTTGCAAAAGAGAACGTCTCTGATGACCTAAAAGAAAAATGGCATATCGTAAAAGAGGTTTACGGCGTAAAATAAATCCTAATAACGGAGCTTGGTATGTATATGAGTCTCAGCTGCATGACGCTGATACTGTCCGCTGCTGCAAATGGTTCATACTCACAGAATCGTATTGCAGGTCGCATTCTATACGAAAATGGCAACCCCGCCGAGGGGTTCGTTACCCTGGGCCTACCTGGCGACGTGCTGGTGTTGGCATTTGCTATCATTGAAGAGGATGGCAGCTACTCGCTTGCCTACAATGGCAAGGAGGACAGCATACGCATAAGCGTATCTGGCCTTGGCTTGGAGAATGCGAGCAAGGTGGTAGCCAACAGGACACAGAAGCTGGATTTCACGGTGAAAGCCAAGGACGTGGACTTGCAGGAGGTGAGCATAAAGGCTGACCCAGTGACCGTAAGGGGCGATACGACCGACTATCTGGTAAGTTCCTACGCCGAACAGGGAGACAGGGTGATAGGCGATGTGCTGAAGAAGATTCCCGGCATGGAAGTGTCGGAGAGTGGCGGAATCAGTTACAACGGCAAGCCCATCAGCAAGTTCTACGTCGAGGAGATGGACATGCTGCAGGGACGATACGGCTTGGCTGTTAAGAACGTGAAGGCGGACGATGTGGGCAAGGTGCAGGTGATGGAACACCACCAGCCCATAAGGATGATGAAGGGCAGGACATACTCCGACGACATAGCAGTGAACCTCAAGCTGAAGGAGAAGGCCAAAGGCACCTATGCCCTTACCACAGCCCTGGGGGCAGGCTTGCAGCAAGGGCAGGGCAGTGGGGCAGGAGGACTTTGGAACGAGGAACTCATAGGCATGTATTTTGGCAAGGACAGGCAAACGATGCAGACCTGCAAGGGGAACAATTCGGCAGAGGACATCCTCTCTGAACTGGCAAGCCAGTACGGAGGAAGCGATTACCCCGTGCCCATATCCCGTGTGGGCGTGCTGAGGCCTGGGACTCCCAGCCTGCCACAGAAGAGATACGTGGACAACCAGACGCACGCCGTGTCTGCCAATTGGCTGGAGAAACTGGACGGGGACAGGGAGATGACTTTCAATGCCGTCTACTCGCACGACCGCAAAGACCGTGAGGGTTACACGTATACCGAGAAGTATCGCCCCGAGGAGGGGAATGTACGCATACACGAGATGCATTCGTCACGGGACAAGAGACACAACCTTGAGGTGTCGCACAAGTACAGCAACAATGCCGACAGCAAGTATACCACCAACACCCTCTCGGCACGCATCTCGTGGAACGATGCAGCAGCCCACGGCCGTACGGTGGGGCAAGGCTATGATTCGTCGGTAGGGCAGGAAATGAAGTCCATTCCAATATCTTTCTGCGACAAGGCCGTGATACAGCGACTGCTGGGGGAGAACGTGTTCCGATTCAACCTTTCCTTCGGCTATTCCCAATCCGCACAAACCTTGCAAGTGACCGAATATGAGACAGAGCTGCGTGTGCAGGAACTGATGCCAAGGTCAATATCCATGAGTGCATTCACCTCCTACGAGAAGGATTTCGGACAGATACGTGGCGAGTACGGTCTGAGCACCAATGCCATGACAAACGGTGAAAATGGCATGCTGACAGGCGTGGAGGGGATAAGCGAAGAAGAAAGCCGCAACGACATGTGGTATGGGACTTACAGGCTGAACGCCTTCCAGTCCTACAAATACCAGAAGAATGACTGCTCCGTCGTATTGACGCTCCCCGTAGCCCTGGACCTGCAGTCCTTGAACGACAAGGTACGCAAGACCCGCAGGACATTTTTCCGTCCCATCGTGATGCCTTCCCTTTCGGCAGACTATGACTGGAACATCTTCCACGCCCTCCATGCAAAGGTTGGGTACGACCAGCAGGTAGGAGGCCTGAACAACATCTTCCAAGGATACGTGATGGAGAACTACCGTACCATGATGCGCAGCAGGCTGACGGATATGTTCAAGCGCAACAGCGTCAGTGCCTCTGGAGGCTACCGCTATTCCAATGCCCTTCGGCAGGTGCATTTCAATGCCAATGTCGGATATTCCCATACATGGCGCAACCAGATGGAGTCCATAGTGTATGATGGTATATTCAGCAGTTCCGTAGTGGAGGACAGGCACAACACTTCATCTTCGCTTTCGGCAGGGATTGGGGCGAGCAAGAACTTCGACTGGCTCAGAAGCAGCGTAAAGTGTAATGTGGGGTATAGTCACGGGACATACCAGAGGCTGCTGGAGAGCCAGATGGTACATTACCGCAAGAACTCGGGAAGCCTGAGCGTCTCTGCCTCTGCAACTCCAGTAGGATGGTTGGGGATGGTAGTCAGTTTCGGAGGAATGATAGGCAAGACACAGGACGAAAGGACGCAGTCGCCAACGACGAAGGATTGTATGGGACGACTCTCGCTGAAGTTCTATCCCACGAAGCAGCTTACCGTCAACATCAGCGGAGAGAGCACGTACGACAACTGGGCGGAAAGGGACAACTACCGATATTTCTGTGACTTCGGCGTACAGTACAACATCAAGAGGGTGGCACTTGAACTGGAGGGCAACAACCTGCTTAACCAGAAGAAGTACGTGCTGAACCGTACGGACAACATGGACATCTATCACTTGGAATACTCCCTGCGCCCCGTAAACGTATTGCTAAAGGTCAGATTTAAAATATTATAACCAGAATGAAAAGGATTGGAAACGTATATTGGTACGGACGAAAATTAGCCTCTTT
>SFXD01000051.1 GCA_004559785.1 bacterium
GCGTTTTTGCGGAAGCCTCATTTGGAAATCAACTGGTTAGCTCGTTCAAATGGGATAAAAATCGTTGAAAATTATTTTTGAGTATCAAACTTGGGTTAATAATGCCGCAAAAGGCAAGTTGTTCTCACTGCCAATGAGGCTTGGGACGCAGAATACACGAACCCCGGAAGTCCACTCGCAGGACTTCCGGGGCCGGTGTATCATATATTAGGCTTGCCGCAATCCTATTTGTTGCACCCAGGGCACCAGGGACGCAGTTGCTGGAAGAAGTCGTTGCCCTTGTCGTCGACGAGGATGAAGGCAGGGAAGTCCTCCACGTCTATCTTCCAGATAGCTTCCATTCCAAGCTCGGGGTATTCCACGCATTCGATGCTCCTGATGCTACTCTGGCTCAGCACGGCAGCCACGCCACCGATGGTGCCGAGGTAGAATCCTCCATGTCGACGGCAGGCATCCGTCACCTGCTGGGTGCGGTTGCCCTTGGCTATCATCACGAGCGATGCCCCATTGGCCTGGAACTCGTCGACGTATGGGTCCATGCGGTTAGCCGTGGTGGGGCCCATTGAGCCGCAGGGATAGCCTTCGGGAGTCTTGGCAGGTCCGGCATAGAGTATGGGGTAATCCTTGAAGTACTGTGGCAGTCCCTCGCCTGCATCGAGGCGAGCCTTGAGTCGTGCGTGCGCAATGTCGCGTGCCACGATGATGGTACCCTTCAGGTTGACACGCGTGCTGACGGGATATTTGGTGAGTTCCGCCCTTACGGCATCCATGCCCTTGCTGAGGTCTATCTCTATTCCCTTGGGGCCCTCGCCCGGACGGCGCAATGCCTCAGGTATCAGGCTTGAGGGGTTGCTGTCCATGCGCTCTATCCAGATGCCGTCCTCGTTGATCTTAGCCTTGATGTTGCGGTCAGCCGAACAGCTCACTCCCATGCCTATGGGGCAGCTGGCTCCATGCCTGGGCAAGCGTATGACGCGGATGTCGTGTGCGAGGTACTTGCCTCCGAACTGTGCCCCGAGACCTATCCTGTGAGCCTCCTCGAGCAGCTTGCCTTCGAGGTCGAGGTCGCGGAATGCACGTCCCGTCTCGTCCCCGGTGGTAGGCAGAGAGTCGTAGTACTTGATGGACCCAAGTTTGACGGTGAGCAGGTTCTTTTCGGCACTGGTACCTCCGATGACGAAGCAGATGTGGTAAGGCGGGCAGGCTGCCGTGCCGAGGTGCTTCATCTCCTCGACGAGGAACGGGAGCAGCGTCGCCTCGTTCTGTATCGTCGCCTTGGTCATGGGATAGAAGTATGTCTTGTTGGCAGAGCCACCGCCCTTAGCCACGCAAACGAAGCGGTATTCGGCGCCCTGGCATGCCTCTATGTCGATCTGTGCCGGAAGGTTGCACTTGGTATTGACCTCGTCGTACATGTTGAGAGGCGCGTTCTGCGAGTAGCGTAGGTTGTCCTGCGTGAAGGTGTTGTACACGCCGAGGCTGAGAGCCTCCTCGTCCTCGAACCCCGTCCATACCTGCTGTCCCTTCTCGGCATGTATGATGGCCGTACCCGTGTCCTGGCAGAAGGGCAGAATACCCTTTGCCGCCGTCTCGGCATTGCGCAGGAACTGCAGGGCAACGTACTTGTCGTTCTCCGAAGCCTCGGGGTCGTCGAGGATGGCGGCTACCTGCTCGTTGTGCTCACGCCGCAGCATGAACTCCACGTCGTGGAAGCATTGCTGTGCGAGCATGGTAAGGGCCTCGGGGGCTACCTTAAGAATCTTGTGTCCCTCGAACTCTCCCACTGAAACTCCCTCCTTGGTGAGGAGGTAATACTCTGTCTCATCTTTGCCCATCTGGAACATGGGCGCATACTTGAATTCTGCCATATAGCGTAATCTTATGTGTAAGGAATGTTTTATTGTCTCGTTGTATTGTCTGTCGCCGGTGCTTCGTCCGCAGCGTCGGGGCTGTCATAGTGCTGGAAGAGGAAGTCGTTGTATGGATACTTCTGCACGTGCAGTTGCCTTACCTTATTATATATGGTCTGCCTCAGCGTGTCGAGGTTGGTCCTGCACCTTGCGGAAATGAACAGGCAGTCACCTCCGAGGCGCGACATCCATGTGTGTATCAGGCTGTCGAGCGAGACGTTGCGCTGCGTGGCAGGGGTTAGGTCGTCCTCGTCCTTCTGCTCCCATGTGTAGGCATCAATCTTGTTGAAGATAATCATGGATGGTTTGTCGGCACATCCTAGGTCAGCAAGCGTCCGGTCTACTACGCTTATCTGTTCCTCGAAGTTGGGATGGGATATGTCCACCACATGCAGCAGCAGGTCAGCCTCACGCACCTCGTCGAGCGTACTCTTGAAAGACTCCACGAGGTCGGTGGGCAGCTTGCGTATGAAGCCTACCGTGTCCGACAGCAAGAAGGGCAGGTTGTCCACGATGACCTTGCGCACCGTAGTGTCGAGCGTGGCGAAGAGCTTGTTCTCGGCAAACACCTCGCTCTTGGATAGGAGGTTCATCAGCGTGCTCTTGCCCACGTTGGTATATCCCACGAGAGCTACCCTGATCATGCGTCCGCGGTTGCCTCGCTGCGTAGCCTTCTGCCTGTCGATGTCAGCCAGCCTCTGCTTGAGCAGGGATATGCGTCCGAGGATGATGCGGCGGTCCATTTCGAGCTGCGTCTCACCCGGGCCGCGAAGTCCTACCGAGCCTTTGCCGCCGCCCGAGCCAGAGCCGCCGCCCTGCCTCTCAAGGTGCGTCCACAGTCGCTGCAGTCGTGGCAGCATATACCTGTATTGTGCCAGTTCCACCTGCGTCTTGGCGTTGGCGGTCTGTGCCCTCATGGCGAAGATGTCGAGGATGAGGCTCGTGCGGTCGAGTATCTTCACCTTCAGTTCCGCCTCGATGTTGCGCAGTTGCTTGGCGCTGAGTTCGTCGTCAAAGACGACCATGTCCACGTTCCTGTCTTCTTCCTCCTCGGCATCTATGTATTGTCGTATCTCCGTAAGCTTGCCCGAGCCGAGGTACGTGGCTGGATGCGGCCCGCTGGCGCGCTGCGTAAACCTCCTGACAGTCTCCACCCCTGCAGTTTCGGCCAGGAACTGCAGTTCGTCGAGATATTCTGCGGTCCGCCGCTCGTCCTGCTGCGGGGTGACGAGCCCTACGAGTACTGCCCTCTCGGGCGAGTCGTCTACTACGTTGTGGTACCTGACCCCTGTCATGCCTTCCTCGAAGGGAAGGGAGGAGCGACTCGAGTTATAGTGTTTGCTTCTGCTTGTCTTCACGATTTGAATGGATATTGTTCTTATGGGGTGTTCTACAAATTAGTTTTTATGTCCATTTGTGGGTGCCTACATACGCTTGGTCGCTTATTGCCCCTAACTTGCATATTTCTCTTTTTCAATCAGTCACTATGCCCGCATCGCTCCTTCATGCAAAAAAGAAATCTGCTGCGTTATCGTTCAACAATCGACTTTGGGCTAATTTATAGAGCACCCCTTATGTTTCATGCGGTGAAGGGATGTGCGCTTACCTGACCTGCACCACGAGGTAGCGGGTGACGCTCCAGAACAGCTCAGGTTGCTTGATGTGCAACTCGTACTGCCCCTGTGCATCCTTCACTAACTGGTATGAGCCCGTAGGATGGGAGGACAGCACCTTGGCACTCTTGCTGTAGAACTTCACCACCTTGTCATAGCGTATGTCTATCTGCGTGAAGTAGTCTCGGCGGAACGAGCTGTCCCTCAGCAGGTCGCCGTCCGAGAGGATCTTCTCTTCCTTCAGCTCGGACTTCGTGCCGAATACGAACCACGCCTTGTTGAGCTCCTTGTCCTGCTGGGAGAGCGCATTGGACTTCGACTCGTTTTCTGCCGTCAGGCTGGAGATGGTCTCCACCTGCACCGCAAGCATGGAGTCGCGCTCTGCAAGCGAAGCTTCCAGCTCCTGTATGCGCTGTGACTGTGTGTCTATCTGCGCCTGCAGGTTCTCGATGGTCTTGACGAGCTTGTCCGCCTTGAACGAACTCGTTTCCAGTTTCTCGCGGAGCACCCTTATCATGTCGCGGTTCTGCTCCATCGCCTTCTCTATGAACTGCATGTTCTCCCTGATGACATCTCTCCCGCTTGGGTTCTCGGGTCCTGACTCCACCACCACGATGCGCCCCTCGGCCTCGTTAATGCGGCGTATGCCTTCCTGTACCTCGCTGAACGTGCCCATGATGTCATTCAGTTCAAGGTCTTTCTCGTTGATGATTCTCTGCAGGGAGTCGCGCTCCTGCATGGCCGAATCCTTGTCCGTGGTCCCCTGCTCGCAGGAGGCGAGCATCATGGCTGCCAATGCCGTTAACTGCCAAAGTCGTTTCATATTTCAAAGTTTTTCTATCCTATGAGGATGGTTGCATGATTGTCTGAACATCGTCTTGCTCCGCATCGCCGTCCTTTTCCCGTGCGCGGCAGTCGCCTCCAACGACGATGACGAACTCACCGCGGGGCTCGTGCTCGCTGAAATATTGCAGCACCTCGTCAAGGGTGCCGCGCACGCTCTGCTCGTGCACCTTGCTTATCTCGCGGCAGACGCTTGCAGGCCTGTCCCCGCCGAATGTTTCCACGAACTGTGCAAGCGTCCTTGCCACACGCCGTGGCGACTCGTAGAATATCATGGTGCGCTTCTCTCCCTTCAGCGATGCGAGACGTGTCTGGCGGCCTTTCTTCTGAGGCAGGAATCCCTCGAAGCAGAACCTGTCGCAGGGCAATCCCGAGCTGACAATGGCAGGGATGAGTGCCGTGGGGCCTGGCAACGCCACCACTTCGACTCCAGCCCTTACAGCCTCGCGCGCCACGAGGAAGCCTGGGTCGCTTACCCCCGGCGTGCCGGCATCGGATATCACGGCAACGGTCTCGCCGCCACGCAGCCTCTCCACGACCCTCTCTACGGTCTGGTGCTCGTTGAACTTGTGATATGATAGCATGGGGCGGCTGATGTCAAAGTGCTTGAGCAATATGCCGCTCGTACGCGTGTCCTCTGCCAGTATGAGGTCTGCCTCCTTCAACACCCTGACGGCACGTAGCGTCATGTCCTCAAGGTTGCCTACGGGTGTTGGTACCAAGTACAATGTTCCCATGAGTGTGTACAATATATATAATATTCGAGGACAAATTTAATGATAAAAAACGGCATGGGACACTCCCGACAACAAATATTTTCGATATAAGGGTATTTTCTTTCCCTTTTGTGCATAATTTCACATGGAAATAGTATTTTTGCCTTAAAAACAAGCATCGGAATGAAGGATACAGGCACAGACAACGGCGAGATGATGCGACGAGGCAGGGTAGAGGTCATCTGCGGATCGATGTTCTCAGGCAAGACTGAGGAATTGATAAGGAGGTTGCGCAGGGCACAGTTCGCACACCAGCGCGTGGAAATATTCAAGCCGTCTATAGACGTCAGGTACAGCGACAGCGAAGTGGTAAGCCACGAAGGCAACAGCATCATGTCCACCCCGGTCGACTCGTCGGCAAGCATTCTGCTCATGGGGCAGGAGAGCGAGGTGGTAGGCATAGACGAGGCGCAGTTCTTCGACGAGCACATAGTAGAAGTATGCAACGACCTTGCCAACAGGGGAATCAGGGTTATAGTGGCGGGGCTCGACCTCGACTTCAAGGGACAGCCCTTCGGACCCATGCCCGCACTGTGTGCCATAGCCGACGACGTCACCAAGGTACATGCCATCTGCGTGCGATGCGGCGCACTGGCATACGTCAGCCACAGGATAGTGGAGGGAGAGAAACAGGTGCTGCTGGGCGAGAAGGCGGAATACGAACCCCTGTGCAGGGAATGCTATAACCGTGCCATGAACGGCGGCATTGCACCTCGGTGACATGCCGGCATCAAGGTTCAGGCAATACACCATGACAGTACAAATAATACACCAACCATGATAGAAGACAAGATTACATTCGACCGCTTCATCCGATGGATGATAGTCCTGGCTATGACGGTAGCCGGCATCTGGATGCTCGGCAGACTGTCGAGCGTGTTGCTGCCATTCGCGGTAGCGTGGTTGCTGGCATACATGACATACCCACTTGTATGCTTCGTGCAGGTCAGGCTGAGGGTAAGGAGCCGCATCCTAAGCATCATACTCTCGATGCTGGCCATACTGCTCGTGCTGGCAGCCTTCCTGGCACTCATAGTGCCTCCGCTCATCGAGGAGACCACGAGACTCGCACGTCTGACTACCGTTTACTTCCACGACGTGCTGGAGAAGACCAACCTGTCAACCTACCTTGAGGAACAACTGACGTCACTGGCGGCCGGCGACTCGCTAATGAGCCTTGCACAGCAGAACACCTTCGTGGAGTTCGTGCAGGCACTTGCGCTGCAGGTGTGGAACCTGCTTGCCAGCACGGTGAACCTTGCCCTCGGCATACTTGGCACCTTCATTGTGTTGCTATACATGTTCTTCATCCTGCTCGACTACGAGAAGATATCCAACGGATGGGTAGGCCTCATCCCACAGGGCAAGAGACACTTTGCCACGATGGTCGTGGAGGACGTGAAGAAGGGCATGAACGCATATTTCCGCGGGCAAGCCCTGGTGGCATTCTGCGTAGGCATACTCTTCTGCATCGGGTTCCTCATCATCGATTTCCCTCTGGCAATAGGCCTGGGGCTATTCATAGGGTTGCTCAACATGGTGCCGTACATGCAGCTCATAGGCTTCGTGCCTACCATACTGCTTGCCATCGTGAAGTCTGCCGAGACGGGCGAGAACCTATGGATAATACTGCTATGCGCCCTGGCTGTGTTTGCCGTCGTGCAACTCATACAGGACATGTATCTCACGCCGCGCATCATGGGGCAGGTAATGGGGCTCAATCCCGCCGTGATACTCCTCAGCCTCTCGGTGTGGGGCAGCCTGCTGGGCATCATGGGATTGATCATCGCGCTGCCACTGACCACGCTCCTGCTGTCCTATTACAAGAGATTCGTTCTCAAAGAGGACAACAACGGCGAAAAGGACGAGGCTAAGGAAAAAAAGAATGCGTAAAAGTTGGCAGTAACAGAAAAAGTGCTTACCTTTGCACCCGCCAATGCAACGTTTTCGTTAAGCCAGATGAGCAGAGCCAAGTTTACTTGAGCTATGCCATGGCGAGAAAAGGTCGGATTTATTCCAACCTATTGGCACTTAGGTTGACTCGCTAGCTCAGTCGGTAGAGCACTTCACTTTTAATGAAGGGGTCTCGGGTTCGAACCCCGAGCGGGTTACCAGAAAAGAGAAGGACTTCCCCCGTAGGAAGTCCTTTCGTCGATTCTGTATCCCCAGCGTAGTGCTCACCCCTCTCGGGTTGCACGTGGACGTAACCACGAGACCCGTCATTTCTGTACGGCACGGGAGGGAAATCCACTTCCCTCGGGAGGAAAAAATATTTTCCTCGGGAGGAAAAAAAATCACGCCCCTCCCATGCCCTGTCGGCTACACGGTTACACGTACGCCTCGGCTACCGCTTGCTGCACCTAAACTTGTACTTGCCCTGAGGGAGCAACAGGCACTTGCGTCCCTCGCGCTGCACCGACGGGTCGTCGCACACGTACTTGCCGAACTTGCCGCCAAGGGTGGGAGCCTCATCTGCAGGCAGGTAGAAGTATGCCGTAGTTCCTGAGGGGACGGTCAGCTCGTATTGTATGCTTTCGCCACTACGCTTGAACGACGAGCATACCATGCCCCTGACCGTAGGTATGGAGATGGATGCCGTGCCGAAATCAGTAGGCTGCGGGCATACCGTGAAGGTGCTCCACCCTGGCTCCCTGACGGCCACTCCCATCAGATATTGCGCAATGACGGTAAGCGGGCCTCCGCTCCAGGCGTGGTTGACGGTACCTTCGCCGAAGACATCCTGTCCCAGCCCCCAACCTTCGTAGAGGGTGGAGAAACGCGAGTCCCTGACCATATCCCCGTAACGCTCGCGGCATCGCTGCATGGCATACTCGGGATAACCCATGATAAAGAGCGACTCCATGACGTACTTCTCCATGTAGGGGCTGGCGTGGCGTGTGGACTGCAGGAAGCGGTAGATGCTGTCGTATTTGTCCTTGCCTGCTATGCCTGCCACCACTGCCAGAGCCTGCACGCGGTCGTCGTCCTCTCCCTTGTGGGACGGATGGCGGTACGAGCGTCCGTTCCAGCATGCCTCGAAGCCTTCCTTGACCCTTGCCATGGTTTTCCTATACGCTTCGGCCTCGGCGGGGTATCCAAGCAACAGCGCCATGTTGGAGGCGGCATCCAGGGCAATGTAGTGCCATCCGGCATACAGCAGGCGTATGTCCCTGTGGTCGCCCCAGTCTCCCCAGTCCCATGCGCCATGACGCTCGGCGGTGAGACCCGATGGTTCCTCTATCTTCCAGTTTGCGAGATATTTCTTGATGTAGGGGTATGCCATCCTTATGGTGGCAGTGTCGCCCGTATTCATGAAGTAGTGCCAGATGCCGTACCTGCCTACGCTGGAGAGCATCTGGGCAGGCAGTTCGGAATCGTAGTTGCCCGGTATGGGGCTGTGGGGAATGCCGTCCTTGTTCTGGAAGTTGCACAATTCGTATATTCCCTTGCGCATTAAGCTGTGTACCTGTGTATCGTATGTGTAGAAGCACTCTCCCATCATGATGCATATATCTCCCCACCACTGGGCGCGCTCCCTGTCAGGACAGTCGAAGAAGGTGTCGCGCATATTGACGTACAGCGTGCGCAAACCCTTGCGCCAGAAACGGCAGAAGAATTCGTCATCGCATGTGAACGTTCCCTCCGGCACGGTATTGAATCCTGTCTCGCGTACCTGCAGGCTTACCGAACTTACATCAAAGCCATGAGGTACGATGACGTGCAACTCGTCACCACTAATCCATCCAAGTGATTCGTATTGCTGTTCTCCCTGCCTTGTGACGTACTCTGCTACAACGCACCATTCTGTGCCTATTTTAATATGGTCAGACTGCAACCTTATCAGTGTTCCTCCCTTAGGGTCGTTGAGGCTGATGTATGGAGTGTACTGCATGTTGTACGGAAGCCTTGCCTGCAAGGTGTCGTTGTCTTCTCCTTGCCGCACCACATAGTTCACAGGTGTAAGCCCATAGTCCTCCCAGAGAGGTACAGGGCGTGGGTGAAGTTTGTTCCATGGCTTGCTTCCCGCCTGCCCCAGTTCCACGGACGGGTGCATGTTTGCCAGCTTGGCTATCTGCCGTGTCTGCCAGCCATCCATTTCGAGCTTCCCGTCAAAGCGTATGTTGCTCTCGGAGAGCCTGTAGTTGGGCTCTGGAGCCTGCGCCGTACCGTAGGCAAGGTACTTGGCAGACATCCACGAAGCGTCTGAGTGCAGCCCTATCGAAGGCGAGTCGAACAGGAGTCCGCTCTTGCCGCTGCTGATGTGGGAGAATCCCGTCTTGCCGAAGTAGCATACCAGCACGGCTATGGAGTTGTCGCCTTTGTGCAGGTAGGGTGCGAGGTCGACGGTATCATAATAGGAGTCCGTGGGATTGGGTCCTCGCTTTAGCCCTCCCTCGAACACGGCAAGCTCGCCGTTCACCCACAGCCAGTACTTGCTGTCTGCCGCAATGCTTGCCAAAACCTCCCCCTTGACCTTGTCTACGTGCACGTCCTTGCGGAATGCTATCCAGGTGTTGGGGTTGTTGATGTTTGGATGACTTGCCGTTATCCACCGGGCCTTGTCGGAGAACCCTGCCGCCCACGCATGCGATGCGACAAGCAGGAATAGTGCCATTAGTTTCCTCATGATTCGTATGTATTATAGATTGATGTTACCAATATCCCTTTATCTCGCCGCCGTCTGGCTGGCTGGGAGTGTAGAGCATGGGCAGCCACACGCGGTAACGCTCACGCTCGTCCCAGCGGCTTCCCGCCGAGGCAAAGTCGCAAAGTCGTATCTGGCAGTCGTCCACTCCTCCCTCGGCATACCCGCCTCTCAGTGCCGGCAGCCCAAGCGTGAGCCATACGCCCTGTGGCGAATCCACGAGTCCCGCATCCACGTATCCTCCCTCGGCGGGGGAAACGGTGATGCACTCGTCCACGTCGCCGTCAGCAAACTGCGAGTACCTCGCAAACACCACCGGTCCGCGCTCGAAAGCCGCCATGCGGTCGAGCCTCGTCATGCGCGTCCGCATGTCAAGCGTGAGCGTGACCTTGTCTCCTTGCGCCCAGTCGCGCCCGATGGTGCAGTACGTGCCCGGGCGTACGTCCGCCACGGGTTGCCCGTTGACCTCCACCGTGGCCTGTTTGCTCCAGGCTGGTATGCGCAGGTTCAGTGTCATGTGGACGGACTTGGCGGGGTTGACTGACAACGTCACCGTACCAGTCTTAGGATAGTCTGTCACCTGCTCTATCCTGACGGGGGTCTTGCCCACGTTGATTTCCGCCTTGGAAGGAACGTAGAGGTTTACGTCGAGGACGTTGCCCTCGGACATCCTGTACATCACCCTTGGTATCATGGCAAAGGCACGCGGCGCATTGGCGTTGCAGCAGTTCATCCTGACGTCGCATTGGTTCTCGCCCTCGCGCCTGAATCCCTCCAGCGGGGTGTATTTCACGATTTGGCTGGCATCGTCCCTCATGCTCGCCATGAGCGCATTGTACATGGTACGCTCTATCTGGTCGGCATACCTGCTGTCGTGCGACAGTTCGAGGAGCCTCTCGCAGAACTGCATCCAGGTGAACGTGACGCAGGTCTCCATTGTGTGTATGGTAGGCACGTGCTGCTTCAGCCTTCCTCCATACCAGCACTCCATGGCGGCACCCGAGCCGCAGATGTTGATTTCCTCGTCCACTATGTGCCCGTATGCCTTAACTGCGGCATCGAGCAGTGCCTGGTCGCCAGTCTCCTTGTACAGCTCCAGCATTCCCACGTAGCAGGACATCATCTCGTATGCCTTCTGCCCGTTCTCGAAGCTCCACCATCCATGTCCCTGCGAGAGCGGGAAGCGTTGCGCCACGGGCACGTCGCACTTTTCCACCAGCTTGTGGCTCTTCTCTCCGTCTGCCACTATGTACTTGGCAAAGTCCAGGTATTCCGCACGTTTGGTGGCACGGTACATGTACATCACCGGCTCCAGTATGCTGCAAGGAGGCATGCCGCGGTAGTATCCCGTCTCATAGATGTGCTTCTTGCCCTCGCCTATCTGCGACATGGTATAGTCCAGCAGCTTGCATGCCGAGCGCAGCACGCGCTTGTCACCCGTCAGCCCGTACCATTTTACGAGTCCCAGCAGGGTGTACTTCCTGCCCCACACGTCCCATCCTGCCAGCTGATGCTCCTTGTCGTAGTCGCCTATGTATCCGTCCGGCAACTGCGCCGCCACCATCTTCTCCTGCGAATCCTTTATCTTGGCATACAGCGCGGGGTCGTGGTTGTACTGGTAGGATGCCATGGCTCCCTGCACCCACTTTCCCCAGAACTCGCTTGCCCACCGGTTCTGTACCTCGTCCTGCTTGAGGAAAGGCTCGATCAGTTCGTCTACGTCCTGCCCCATCACTCTCTGCCTGATGCAGTCGTGCACGCGTCCGCCGATGTACCCATCCATGCTTACGTTGCGTATCTCTGCCCTGCATGTCATTGCGAATATGGCAAACGATGCCAAATGTAATAGTCTACTTTTCATAGCGGTCAACTTCTTTACCTATTAGTACAAATTCTGTGTTTCGACATAACCCTAAGGCTCATGTTTGGTAACAAAGATACTAATAACATTGCACAATTATGGTACACGAGGCAAACTTTTTTCCCATTGCGTATAAAAATGTCTGTAGGAAATGCCTTTTCTTGCAAAAAAAGCGTAACTTTGCGGCTGCAAATCATAAAACGAAACAATTAATTACGTAAAATGGACGACTATCACGCGGATAAAATGATTTTGTAGAAGCCCGGTGCGCATGGCAAGGCCAGCTCTGGGCTCGAGAACCCATCTGTGCGAATCTTACTGATGTACGATATAGGAGATACAAGCTATGCGAACATACTGGAATACTGCAAATGGTCTGCGTACCATCGACAACTGGATGCCCAATTGCTGGGTGCAGGTAACTTGCCCTTCACAGGATGACGTCGACTTCCTGGAGAAAACGCTCAAGATACCGGATTACTACGTTTCCGACATTGCCGATACCGACGAGAGAGCCCGTTACGACATAGACGACGGATGGATTCTCATCATCCTGCGTATACCCTACGTGAAGGAAACCAAGAGCCGCACGCCCTTCACCACCATCCCCATGGGTATCATACTGAAGGGTGACGTACTCGTCACGGTGTGCAACTTCGAGACCAACATGATGATAGACTTCGTAACATACCAGCAGAAGAGGGGACTCGGATTCACCGACTCCGTGGATATGATATTCCGCCTCTTCCTGTGCAGCGCGGTGTGGTACCTGAAACGGCTGAAGCAAATCAACGTGCTCATCGAAAAGGCAAAGCAGAACCTCGACAGGGACGTGAACAACGCCGACCTCATCTCGCTAAGCCGACTGCAGGACAGCCTCACATACTTTATCACCTCGATAAGGGGCAACGAGAACCTGCTATCGAAACTGAAGTTCAAACTTCCCATTGACGAACTCGACGCCGACATGATAGAAGACGTCAACATCGAGATGAGCCAGGCAAGGGAAACCACCAACATCTACTCCAACATCCTCGCCTCTACCATGGACACCTATGCCAGCATCATCAACAACAACATGAGCGGAGTAATGAAGATGCTGACAAGCATCAGCATCATACTGATGTTCCCAACGCTGATAGCCAGCCTCTTCGGAATGAACCTCGTCAACGGCATGGAGACGGCATGGTGGGGATTCCCGCTGGCACTGGCACTTTCGGTGGGAGTAACCGTGATATTCCTATGGTATTTCAAGAGAAGAACGTGGATTTAGCGTAGTTTTGAGAAAAAAAATTACCATTTGTTAGGAACGAAAGATTATTTTGCTTTATTTTGCGCCTACTATAACCATTTTTTAGGAATCAAATTCTCAATTAATAACAGATAATGATGGACTCTTTAGAGACGACGAACGAGACTACTGCCATAGAGCAGCCTTCTGAGATTGGTACGGAGAACATGCAGCAAGTGGAAAACGAATCGCCTGCCAGGGAATACTCCAGCAAGCAGCAAGTGGTGGAAAGGGCAAAGGCCATAGCCGAAAGCGGAGACAAAGGTGACAGGCAGGAACTGGACTTGCTGAAGTCACTCTTCTACAAATTCCACAACATCGAACTGCAGGAAGCACACAAGGAATACATCGAAGCCGGCGGAGACCCAGAACAGTTCGTTCCGCAAATTGACCCGCTCGAGCCCGAATTCAGGGCAGCAATGCAGACAATACGCGAACACAGGGCTACCATACAGGAAGAACAGGAACGCATCAAGGCACAGAACCTCAAACGCAAGCTGGAAATCCTGGAACGCATACAGCAAATGGCATCCACGCCGGAAGAAGCCAACCAGACCTTCGAGGAATTCAAGGCACTACAGGCAGAATGGAAGGAACTAAAGGCCGTGCCAGCCGAGAAAGCAACGGAACTGTGGAAGAACTACCAACTATACGTGGAGAAATTCTACGACCTGCTGAAACTCGGGCACGAACTGAGGGACTACGACTTCAGGAAGAACCTTGAGGTGAAGACACGACTCTGCGAGCAGGCAGAGGCCCTCGCCGAGGAAACCGACGTGATACAGGCCTTCAACCAACTGCAATCCCTACACCAGGAGTGGAAGGAGACAGGACCCGTAGCAAAGGAACTGCGCGAGGAAATATGGACGCGATTCAAGAATGCCTCCACAGTGATAAACAAACGCCACCAAGAACACTTCGAGGCCATCAAGGCAACAGAAGAGGAAAACCTAAGGCAGAAGACCTCCCTTTGCGAACGACTGGAGGCTATTTGCACCGACACCCTGAAGACATTCGCCGACTGGGACACCGTCACAAAGCAAATCATCGACCTGCAGACAGAATGGAAGAAGATTGGCTTTGCACCACAGAAAATGAACACTGCCATATTCGAGAGGTTCAGGAAGGGATGCGACGCCTTCTTCGGACAGAAGGCACAGTTCTTCCAGAATATGAAGGAAGAACTAAACTCAAACCTCGCCAAGAAGAAGGAACTCGTGGAGAAGGCAGAGGCTCTGATGGACAGCACCGACTGGAAAACTACGGGAGACACCCTCGTCAAACTGCAAAAGCAGTGGAAAGAGATTGGTGCCGTGCCACGCAAGTACTCCGACGCCCTGTGGAAACGCTTCGTAGGAGCATGCGACCACTTCTTCGAGGCTAAGCAGGCAGCCACGGCAGACGTGCGCAACGAGGAGAAAGCCAACATGCAGAGCAAGCAATCCATCATCGAACAACTGCAAGCCCTGGCAGAACAAGAGGAAGGCAACATCATACAGAAGGTAAAGGAACTGCAGCAGCAATGGAATGAAATAGGACACGTGCCGTTCCGCGAGAAAGACAGGCTGTACAAGGAGTACAGAGCCATTTGCGACAGGATATACGATGCCTTCGGAGCTTCCCAGGCTAAGAAGAGACTCAACAACTTCCGCACCAACATAGCACAGAAGATGGAGAAGGAGGGCGGAAGCCTCGCACAGGAGAAACAACGCATGATGCGAGCCTACGAACGCATGCGCGACGAAATAAAGACGTACGAGAACAACCTCTGCTTCCTGACTACCAGCAGCAAGAAAGGCAACACACTGGTAGAGACCATGAGGAAGAAGATGGACAAGCTGCGCGACGAGCTCAACCTTCTGGCAGAGAAGATAAAGGCTGTGGATGAGCAAATCAATGCCGGCGAATAGCCAGTGCACGCAAATTCAGCCTGCAATTATACAGTCCCCTGCCACCAATTAAAGCGGCAGGGGACTGCCGTTGGTACGTACCCCTATGGAAACTTCGCTCGGGTTTGACCACCGAGAGCAAGCAGTATTTCATATCATCCTTTACCTTGATCTTTTTCTTTTCCTGTCGACAACTAAGACCACTGAAGACTACTTTCATTTGGTTTTGCTTGGCAGATTCCCCAATTTGCCGTATCTTTGGGGACGAAAAGCGTGAAGGACATGGAAATGACGAATAGAAACGGAGGCTTGAAGCGACTGCCAGTTGGCATACAGACGTTTTCCGAGGTAATGGACTTGGATTGTCTCTACATCGACAAGACGAAGTACATGTGGGACATGATACATCTTAGCAAGTACGTGTTCCTGAGCCGCCCGAGGCGGTTCGGCAAGTCATTGCTCGTCTCCACGCTCCAGTCGTACTTCGAGGGAAAGAAGGAGTTGTTCAAGGGGCTCGCCATCGAGAAGCTGGAACAGGAATGGGTGGAATATCCCGTGCTGCGCATAAGCATGGCATCAGGCAAGCACATGGAGAAGGACCAGCTGGAACGCTACCTAATAAATATACTTGAAGAGAACGAGAGGCGGTTCGGACTCTCATCCGACCACCCAGACCCCAACGTGCGCCTGAAGAACCTGATAGCCAACGTCCATGACAAGACGGGCAGGAAGGTGGTCGTACTCATCGACGAGTATGACGCTCCGTTGCTCGACGTGGTTCACGAGGAGGAGACCCTGCCCGTGCTACGCAACGTGATGCGCAACTTCTACTCGCCCCTGAAGGATTGCGATCCATACCTGAAGTTCGTCTTCCTA
>SFXD01000135.1 GCA_004559785.1 bacterium
CAACTGGAAGAAGGGAGACCAGCCCCATGGAAAATAGCAGAGAGGACGCAAACGCTGAAACCGGGATTTTATGGTACGGAGGTGAAATTTACGGCACGCCGCCTTCCGTATTGTCGTTTTTTTTCAGTATCTTTGCCAAATGTATAGCATACATGACTTCGGAATTTCCATGAATGAAAGACCACGCATGGCATTTGCTACCTTAAAATAATATAATATTTCACATATAATACGACACAACATGAAATGTAATTCTTCAAGAAACACCCTATTCTGCGCCATGTGCATGCTCGCCATTGGCACACTATGCAGTTGCAGTAGCAATCACAATACTACAAGAATCATCTTCGACACAGACATGGCTCCAGATTATGACGACGTTGGCGCCTTAGCCATACTTCATGCTCTGGCAGACTCTGGCGAGGCAAGGATACTTGCCACAGTGTCGAGCAACCAGTGCCCCTCGTGCGTACCATGCATTGAGGTAATCAACACATATTTCGGTCGTCCTGACATTCCCACAGGGTGTGTAAGGGGAGATGCCCAAAACCGCGACACATGGCACAAAGGTCTTCGTTGGACTGAGGAACTCCCGAAACGCTATCCCCACAAAACCAAATCGTCCAACGAAAGCGAAGATGCGACGAAACTATACCGTCGCGTCTTGGCAGAACAACCAGACAACAGTGTAACGATAGTAACTGTAGGATTCCTCACGAACGTCAGCAATCTCCTTTCTTCAGAGCCTGACGAATACTGCCCATTGTATGGGACAGAACTGGTAAAGAAAAAGGTAAAACAATTGGTATGCATGGCAGGCTGCATACCCGAAGGAAGGGAATTCAACGTGTATTGCGACACAAAGGCTTCACAGCATGTTTTTGGCGAATGGCCGTCCCCCATACTCCTGAGCGACTTCTCCATAGGAGAGAAGATACTCACCGGAAAGCGTCTCGTGGAATCAGGCCGCAAGGGAAGCCCCGTAGTAGATGCGTTCTCTATGTGCCTGCCGCAGGACGACCCAAACGGAAGGATGAGCTGGGACCAAACGGCCGTGCTGGTTGCCGTGAGAGGGGCTGAGGGCTATTTCCGCACAGAGAGGGGACGCATCACCGTAAACTATGATGGCTCAAACACATGGGAGAGCAATCCTGAAGGTCCGCACTCGCACATCCTATTCGACATGCCGCAGAAGGAACTAACAGACATAATAGAAGGGCTTATGTTGCATGAGCCGAAGAAATAATGTGGCACATGCGACAAAAGCCCTTCGCCCTCATCCGCCCCAGGCTACACGGCACACAGCAGCAGTATGATGAGCTGCGCCGTCAGTATGCGTAGGAACATGCTTAGAGGATATACCGTACTATATGCCACGGCGGGGGTGTCGTTATTGGCGGTTTGGTTGGCAAAAGCCAGTGCAGGCGGGTCTGTGGTAGAACCGGCTATGAGTCCCATCAGCGAGAAATAGTTCAACTTGTACTTTAGACGTCCGATGACACCTACAATGAGAATGGGAAGTACCGTTATCAGGAAACCGCACCAGACGTAAGTGAGGCCATCCCCGTCGACCACTGTGTTGACGAACGACTTGCCTGCCTTGATACCGACACTTGAGAGGAAGAGCGCCAAGCCTATTTCCCGAAGCATCAGGTTGGCACTCGTAGTGGTGTACGCAACCAACTTGAACTTGTATCCGAAACGTCCTATAAGTATGGAGATGATGAGCGGACCTCCCGCAAGTCCCAGTTTGACAGGCGTGGGTACGCCTGGGATGGCAATGGGTATGGAGCCGAAGATAATGCCCACGAAGATACCCACGAATATGGCGGCCAGGTTGGGATGGTCGAGTTTCTTTACGCTGTTGCCCATCTTGCTTGCCACACGATCTACGGCATCCTCCGGGCCTACCACCACGATGCGGTCTCCAACCTGCATCCTTAGGTTACGGTCGGCATAGAGGTTGAGGTCACCCCTCCTGATTCTTGTGACGTTGACACCATAGACAGAACTGAAGTGCAGGCTGCCGAATGTCTTGCCATTCATGCTGGGCTGAGTGACGAGAATGTGCTTGCTGACAAAAGGAACGTCCTGCTCCTCCCATTCAACCTCGCACTGGGAACCTATGAATGCCATTATGGCTTCGGCATCGTCCATGGCACATACGATGAACATCTTGTCGTTCTCGTGGATGACGGTATCCCTGTTGGGTATGGAGACATGGCCATCGTGGAGTATGCGGCTGACGACGAAATCCCTGCCGAGGAACTGCTTGACCTGCATCAGCGTACGTCCGTCGAGAGCCTTGTTCATTGCCTGCAATGTCATCTTGTACGGCGTGGCATGAGGGTTGGCGGCCTTCTCCCTGTCTATCTGATCCTGTTCCTTCCTGAGACTTATGCCACAGATAAACCTGACTGCTATTACTGCAAGAATGATACCTACCACTCCAAGCGGATAGGCGCAGGCATAGCCGTTGGCTATGGAAGGAGCCTCCGACCCGAAAATCTGCGTGCAGGCCTCCGTTGCAGCTCCAAGCCCTGGGGTGTTGGTTATGGCTCCGCACAACACACCCACCATCATGGCAAGGTTCAAGGAATTCTCCTTGACGGAAAGACCTCCGTCATAAAACACCATATAGAAAAGTCCTATGCAACACAGCACGTTGAGTGCGATGATGCCAGAAGCGAGAAGATTCATCTTCACTCCCCCCTCCTTGAGGCTCTCGAAGAAACCAGGTCCCACCTGCAGACCTATGCAGTAGACGAAAAGGATGAGCCCGAAATCCTGTATGTAAGTAAGTACCGACGGCGTTCCCGTAAAGCCGAAATGCCCTGCTACGATGCCAGCAAACAGCACGAAGGTAACTCCGAGGGAAATGCCAAAAACCTTGATTCGGCCAAGACCAATTCCAG
>SFXD01000136.1 GCA_004559785.1 bacterium
CATGTGGGCATAGGAGATAGAGGAGATAGAGGAGATAGAAGAGATAGAGGAGATAGACCTTCGTCCTTTGACCTTCGACTTAAATTAAAAAAAATATATGGAAAGAGAATGGAAGAATATTGAGGGCTTCGCCTTCAAGGAGATACTCTTCGAGGAGTATAATCACATCGCTAAGATAACAATCAATAGGGAACGCTACCGCAATGCCTTCACGCCGCTGACGACGTGGGAGATGTCGCAGGCGTTTGCCTATTGCCGTGAGTCATCATCGATAAGGGTTGTCATACTCACAGGTGCCGGCGACAAGGCTTTCTGCTCGGGTGGCGACATGCACGTCAAGGGACGTGGAGGATATGTCGGTGCCGACGGAGTGCCAAGGCTCAATGTGCTGGATGTGCAGATGCAGATCAGAAGACTGCCTAAGCCCGTCATAGCCATGGTGAACGGCTACGCCATTGGCGGCGGTCATGTGCTGCATGTGATGTGCGACCTGACGATAGCCAGCGAGAACGCCATCTTCGGACAGACAGGACCAAAGGTCGGAAGCTTCGACGCCGGCTTCGGAGCGTCTTATCTCGCACGCATGGTTGGACAGAAGAAGGCGCGTGAGATATGGTTCCTGTGCAGGCAGTACTCCGCACGCGAGGCCGAGCAGATGGGAATGGTGAACAAGGTGGTGCCACTGGAGCAGCTTGAGGACACGTGCGTGGAGTGGGCAGAGACTATGATGGAGCGCAGCCCGCTGGCTCTTAGGATGATCAAGGCCGGGCTGAATGCCGAGCTTGACGGGCAGGCCGGTATACAGGAGCTGGCAGGCGATGCCACAATGCTCTATTACACCATGGATGAGGCCCAGGAGGGCGGCAAGGCATTCCTGGAGAAGCGCAAGCCCGACTTCGACAAATATCCCGTGTTTCCATAATGCAGATCGAGGACGATATGCTGAAGATAGACATACAGAAGCGTACGCTACACTTCAAACGCCCTGCCAAGACCTCGAGGGGCGAATACCTTACGCGGTTGAGCCGCTTCGTGACCATCGTGCGCGACGGCATACGGGGAGTAGGGGAGTGTGCCACGTTGCCCGACCTCTCATGTGATGAGATTGCCGACTATGATGATGTTCTCCGTAGGGTCTGCGACATGATAGAGCAGACGGGGCGCATACCCTTCGACATGCTGCGCCCCTATCCCTCCATGCTCTTCGGGATAGAGACGGCTTTCGCACAGCTCGATGCCAATGGCTCCTGCGCACTCTTCGACACTCCCTTTGCCCGTGGCGAGGAGGGCATTCCTACCAATGGCCTCGTCTGGATGGGAACATACGATGAGATGCTGGAACGGATGCAGGAAAAGCTCGATGCGGGCTTCACATGTGTGAAGCTGAAGATAGGAGCTATAGACTTTGACGCGGAGACCGAGCTGCTGCACATCGTTCGCTCGGCTTTCCCGGCCAGTAAGGTGGAGCTTCGGGTGGATGCAAATGGTGCGTTCGACCCCGACGAGGCTCTTGCCATGCTGGATATTCTTGCCCGCTTCGACCTTCATTCCATCGAGCAGCCCATACGGCAGCGGCAATGGCGCGACATGGCCCGCATCTGTGCTGCCTCGCCCGTGCCGGTGGCTCTCGACGAGGAACTCATAGGTGTCAACATAAAGTCGATGAAGGAGATGCTGCTCGATACCATCAGACCGCAATATATCGTGTTGAAGCCATCGCTTCACGGTGGCATGGCCGGTACGGCCGAGTGGATAGAGCTGGCACGGCAGCGGAATATCGGCTCGTGGATGACAAGCGCGCTGGAGAGCAACGTGGGACTGAATGCCATTGCCCACCTTGCCGCACGCACATACGGCCCTGCTGTAGGCATGGCGCAGGGATTGGGCACAGGACAGCTCTTCACCGACAATATCGACATGCCGCTGCAGATGAGGGGGAAGGAGATGTGGTTCTGTCCCGACGTGAGGACAGTTACGGAGACGATAGTATGACGGTAGAGGAATTTCTTGCAGAGTGGAATAATGACTCTGACTGTGTGGCTGTGCACACAAGCGGCTCTACGGGAGCCCCAAAGCTGATGATGGCGGAGAAACGGCGCATGGAAGCCTCGGCCCGAATGACATGCAAGACACTTGGCCTGAGCAGGGGCGACAAGGCGCTCGTTTGCCTGTCCATGGACTATATAGCCGGAAAGATGATGGTTGTAAGATGTGTGACCTGCGGCCTCGACATGATGTGCGTGGAGCCTTCGGGACATCCCCTTGCCACGGTCTGCTCCCGCATCGACTTCGCCGCCATGGTGCCCATGCAGGTGTTCAATTCCCTTGAGGACGATGTGGAGCGGCAGCGGCTCATGGACATTGGTAACCTGCTGATAGGCGGAGGAGCCATCGACGAGAGGCTTGAGGCAGCGTTGCGGGAGTTCCCCAATGCCGTATGGAGCTCGTATGGCATGACGGAGACCTTGTCGCACATAGCCTTGCGCAGGCTCGACGGTGAGCATGCAAGCCTGTGGTACTGTCCGCTCGACGGTGTGCGCGTGTCGCTCGACAGCGATGGCTGTCTTGTTGTCTCTGCCCCGGCCGTATGCGGACAGAAACTGCATACCCATGATCTTGCCGTCGTTGAGGACACAGACAGCGGACAGAGGTTTCGCATAACGGGAAGGATAGACAATGTGATATGCTCAGGAGGAGTGAAGATACAGATTGAGGAGGTGGAGGACGCACTGAGGCCTTATCTTTCCGCACCATTTATGATAACGAGGCGCCCGTCGGAGAAGTTTGGCGAGGAGGTTGTCATGCTTACTGAGGATGATGATACCGATGCCGTGCTTAGTGTTTGCCGTAGGGTGCTTCCCCGCTACAGCCAGCCTAAGGCGTGCCGCCATGTCGCCA
>SFXD01000052.1 GCA_004559785.1 bacterium
TGCCGTAACACCTGCGGCACGGAAGAAGGCAAGGGAAAGTCTTGACAATGCTTCGACACTGGCGTTAAGGAAAAACAATCTCCCCAAAGTAGGGACTGAAAAGCATATCAAGCCCATCCTCATTCCCATGGAGATGAAGTAACAAGCCTTCTCCTTTTAGGGGGGAAGCTTGGCAGACAGGGCAGGAGGCAAACGCCTATCGAGGGCGTTTTGCCTCCTGTCTGTATTTTACATCGTCCCCAATAGGAGATAAATTCAATGCCGGGAAGGTTATTAACCTTGCGGCGTTAGGGTTATTAACCTTGCGGCGTTAAGGTTATTAACCTTACTGCCATCGAAGATATATTGCCTTATGAGGGGAAGATACATGTAGCCCCATTCCTCCCCGATGTGCAGGTTAGTTAGGAACAATATGAGCTTGCCCCCTTGCCTGTAATGATTTATTACTGATACGCCGAACGGCATCTATAGGCGAGGAAAGATGCCACGCCCGTGGTGGTTTCTTCCCTCCCGAGGAAAAAATACATCCCTCCCGAGGAAATAATATTTCCCTCCCGAGGAAAATCTTCATCTCACTGGAGGAAGAAAATCGAGGCAGCACGATTGTAAATAATTTTCGGCACCTCACCAATGGGTTCCTGCCTGGGACAAAAAAATAACGACGAGCGGAAACAGCACGCCCCCAACCACCGAGGGGACGAAGGCACGGGCAACTTGGTGATTTTTGGGCAAATGTCAAGGCTCTGCCATCGGGATGTATGGGATAATGCGTATATTTCCACTAATGAAAACGTGATTTCTTTATCTCGACTGGCTTGTAATCCGGGATTTTTGCGTATCTTTGCAAATTGGAATACAATGGGCATGAGAATACTGAAAACCAACAATAATAAAACCACATTCATCATGAAGAGACTTCTATCCTTTTTCCTCCTCTCGTTGCCTGCGGCACTCACCCTGACGGCAGGCAACATAGTAACCGACACCATACACAGCAAGGTGCTGGGGGCTGACGTCTGTTACAACGTATATCTGCCAAGCGGCTTCGGCAAGCAGGCCGACGCTCGCTACCCGGTAGTCTACCTGCTGCACGGGCTGAGCGACGACTACCGTGCATGGCGCGACAAGGGACAGATGCAGAGCGTGGCTGACGAATTGATTGAATCCGGAGAGGCCTGCAAGATGGTAATCATCATGCCGGGTGCAGGTGGCCCGGACATCCACAATACATGGAACGGCTACTTCAACATGCCGGGATGGGCATACGAGGACTTCTTTTTCACGGAGCTGTTGCCTACGGCAGAGGCAAAGTACAGGGTTGTCGGCGACAAGGGTCACCGTGCCATCATGGGGCTGTCCATGGGAGGCGGTGGCAGCACGGTATATTGCCAGAGGCATCCCGACATGTTCTCGTCGTGCTATGCCATGAGCGCATGGTTGGACGAGGGATCACTCAAGGCGGACGACTCGCAGCCGAAGGACAAACTGTACTACGTCAAGACTGCCGTACGGGAACACTCCGCACTGGACTTCGTGGAGAAGGCATCTGAAGAGACCCGCAACGAACTGCGGACCGTCAAGTGGTTCATAGACTGCGGAGATGACGATTTCCTCATCGACCTTTCGGTAAGGCTGCACCAGCTTATGAGAGACTCGCGCATCAAGAGCGAGCTGCGCATACGCAACGGAGTCCACAACTGGGAATACTGGCACGAGGCCCTTAGGATGGCGTTGCCCTTTGCAAGCCGCAGCTTCGACTGCAATGGGAAATAAGCGGAAGGGAAAACAGCCCTCCGTCAAGACCTGCGGCACGGACGGACTGCCACCTGGCTTCCTTGGCCTGATGTCCGAGCAGTATGGGGCAGAAACGGCCTCGGGACTGTGCCACGCCCTGATGCACTCCGAGCCGGAGACTTCCATACGCATCAACCGCCGCAAGCTGGACATCGAGTTGCCCCTCGACCGCGTGCCTTGGTGCAGGGATGCATATTACCTTGCAGCGCGCCCTACGTTCACCTTCGACCCCCTGCTACATGCAGGAGCCTACTACGTGCAGGAAGCGTCGTCCATGTATGTAGCGGAAATGGTGTGCAGGTACGCAGAGTCGGGAGGCAAGCGTCCGCTGGCCGCCCTTGACCTGTGTGCCGCCCCCGGGGGGAAGTCCACGCTGCTTGCAGGACTACTGCACGAAGGCTCTACCCTGATAAGCAACGAGGCTATCCCCAAGCGTGCCCACATCCTGTCCGAGAACATGCAGAAGTGGACGCGCATGCCGCACGGCGACTACCCGGTACGGAACGTGGTCAGCAACAACAACCCTGCCGACTTCCACGCCTTTACGGGGACAATCGACCTGCTCCTTGCAGACGTGCCATGCTCGGGCGAAGGGATGTTCCGCAAGGACAGGCAGGCCGTGAAGGAATGGTCGGTGGAGGCCGTGGCCACGTGCCAGGCCAGGCAGCGCGGGATAGTAGAGGACGCATGGCACGTACTGCGCCCGGGCGGACTGCTGATATACTCGACATGTACGTTCAACAGATACGAGGACGAGTACAATGCACGGTGGATATGCCAGACCCTTGGCGGCGAGCTACTTGAGGAACGCCATTTCCTGCCAGGCAGGGACAGGGGAGAAGGCTTCTATGCAGCCGCCATACGCAAGCATGAGGCGCATGGCCCGGCAAGCGGAGTAGCCAGCCTTGACTCGGCAATCAGCACGCTGAACGTGATGCCCAAGGCTTTCGACATCGTGGAAGGCACCCCACGCGTGGAACTATCATACCAGGATGCCGTAGGCTACCTGCGCCGCGAGGCAGTCAGGGTAGAGGCTCCGGCAGGGATGGTGCTGCTTTGCCACCGGGGCCTGATACTGGGACCGGGTAAGTGCGTGGGAAACAGAATCAACAACCTATACCCAACGGAGTGGCGCATTCGCAGCGGACATGCCGCACCCTTCTGCATCACGGATCTGCTGGCAGGCAGCTGACGCCCCTGCCTTGCATCGTCCCTAACGGGAACTACGGCGGAACTCGGTAGGGCTGCAGTGCTTCCTCTCCTTGAAGAAGCGGGAGAAAACCACGAGGGAGGAGAAGCCGTACCTGTCCGATATCTCCTGTACGGAAAGCGACGTGTTGGCAAGTGCCATTTCCACCTCATGCAGCAGGCACGCATCGATAATCTGCTTGGGCGACTTGTCGGAGACGCGCCTCGTGACCTGTGCCAGGTAGCGCGCTGAGATGGCAAGGCGTGAGGCATAGAAGCCTACGTCGTGAGACTCGGAGCAATGTGCCGGTACCAGCGACAGGAACCTGTTATAGAGTTCCCTGGGGCGGATGTCCAGGTTCTTGCTTTCCACGGAATAGACTATCCTGCTATGTATGTAGTCGTGGGCTGCCGACACGGCCCCTGCCACGTCGTCGCCCAAGGCAAGGCGGGTGGCAATGGCTGTGGACAAGGCTCCCCCAACGCCATGCCTCTGCCAGCCCTCGACGTTGAACGAGGAAAAGAAGATATCCGCCCCGTCGCCTGACAGCAAGGCTCCTACCCTGCCCTCGGAATGCATGCCGCCACGCAGCATGACGTACTCCGCACCCATCTCATGAAAGGCCCCGGCGGCACGGAGCATGTCGTCGCTCGTGCCCAAGCTCCTGTCCAGTATCACCTCCGCCTCGTTGCACTTCAGCATCAGCACCCGGCATATCGGAACCAGCTCGCGGCAGAAGCACCTCACGGAATCGTCATCCATCAGCCGACGACCATGCGAGGACAATATTCCGGGCGAACAGACTATGTTGGGACTGCCCACTATCTCGTCCCTCACATAACGGATGCTGGCGGGGGAGAAGAGCATGCCCACCTTTACCGCCCTGGGGCGGCAGTCCTCGTAGACATCCCTTATCTGGCCCACGATGGCCTCGGGACTCAACGGATAGATGCCGTGTATGCCGCTGGCATTCTGCACGGTGACTGAGGTGACTGCCGTAACGGCGTATGCCCCAAGTTCCTTGACGGTCTTGATGTCTGCCTGAATGCCAGACGCTCCCGTACTGTCGGAACCCGTTATGCACAAGATGGGAACCTGCTGTTTCATGTGCCAAAGATACGAATATCCTGCAACAACGGAAAGGGAAAGCATGATAAAATTCTGCAAAATGCGAGATTTTGTTAGCATAACGGGAACTCACGCTTTGCCAAAAGCGACAACATGCATACCTTTGCATCGCAAAAAGCAAACATACACTACATAATTAAATATTAGACAGAAAATGGAAGACAGGACACAACTCAACCGCCAACTGGCTCAGATGCTGAAGGGCGGAGTAATCATGGACGTTACTACCCCAGAGCAGGCACGCATAGCCGAGGCCGCCGGAGCCTGCGCCGTGATGGCACTGGAACGCATACCGGCCGACATACGTGCAGCAGGAGGCGTGAGCCGCATGAGCGACCCAAAGATGATAAAGGGCATACAGGAGGCCGTGAGCATCCCCGTAATGGCAAAGTGCAGGATCGGGCATTTCGCCGAAGCCCAGATACTGGAGGCAATAGAGATTGACTACATCGACGAGAGCGAGGTGCTCTCGCCTGCCGACGACGTCTACCACATCAACAAGCGCGACTTCAAGGTCCCCTTCGTATGCGGGGCAAAGGACCTGGGAGAGGCTCTGAGGCGTATCGCCGAGGGTGCCACCATGATCCGCACCAAGGGCGAGCCGGGAACCGGGGACATCATTCAGGCCGTAAGGCACATGAGGATGATGCAGAGCGAGATACGCAGGCTGACGTCACTGCAGCCGGACGAACTATACGAGGCAGCCAAGCAACTGAGGGTGCCATACGACTTGGTTCAGTTCGTGCACGACAACGGTCGCCTGCCTGTAGTGAACTTTGCGGCAGGCGGCGTCGCTACGCCCGCAGACGCAGCACTGATGATGCAGCTGGGTGCAGAGGGAGTCTTCGTCGGCAGCGGAATCTTCAAGAGCGGCAATCCCGAGAAGCGTGCACAAGCCATCGTGAAGGCCGTGACGAACTACAACAACCCAAAGATACTGGCAGAGCTGAGCGAGGACCTGGGCGAAGCCATGGTGGGCATCAACGAAAGCGAGATAGAAATACTCATGGCGGAGAGAGGCAAGTAAGGGCCTCTCTTTTCCATGAAGGACAGATACAGAGAAAGACAGATGGATTACAGCAAGACGAACGTAGCCGTCCTCGCCCTGCAGGGTGCTTTCCTCGAACATCAGCAGATGCTGGAAACGCTGGGGGTGAGGAGCAGGCTCATAAGGAACGGCCAGGACTGGCAGGACTTCGTGGCGCAAAGCCGTGAAGGCATGGCCTCGGGGCTCGTCATACCCGGAGGCGAGAGCACTGCCATGATGCGCATCATAAGGGACCTTGGGCTGTATGAGCCAATCAAGGAGGCGATACGGGGAGGAATGGCGGTGCTGGGTACTTGTGCCGGACTCATCATGCTCGACGACAAGCACCTTGGCACGATGGACATAAAGGTAAGGCGCAATGCCTATGGCAGGCAGCTGGGCAGCTTCAATGCCGTGCATGAGGTGAAGGGCATAGGCAGATTCCCCATGACTTTCATCAGGGCTCCATACATAGAATCGGTGGGCGACGGAGTGGAGGTGCTAAGCGTGCTCGACAACCACATAGTGGCGGCAAGGCAGGGAAAGCAACTGGCATGTGCGTTCCATCCCGAGCTCACAGCGGACACGCGCTTCCACGAAACGTTCCTGTCGCTATGCGCCACAGATTGAAACGCGCTTCGGGATTGACGCTCTCCATATAGCCGAGCACCTCCTTCATCGTAGTACGGTGCGTGGCGTGGTCGTAGGGGCAGACAGCCTTCAGCCTACGCAAGCCAGCCTCCGAGGCATATTGGCTGATGTATGATTCCCTTACGAGACAGAGAGGCCGGATGACGGTAAGCGGATAGTGCTGCATGGCAACTGAGGGTCGCATGGTATCTATGCGGCCTTCATAGTTCATGTTCATGAGCAATGTCACGAGGATGTCGTCCTGATGGTGACCAAGCGCAAGCTTGTTGAAGCCATGGCTCACGGCATAGTCGAACAAGGCCCTGCGCCTATGCCGAGCACAGAGGAAGCAGGGGTTCTTGTCCTGCCTGCCCCGGTCCTCGAAGGAGGCGTGTACTACGGCAAGCGGTACGCCTTCCTCACGGCAGAAGGCATCCAAGGCTGCATGGTCGGACTCGTAGGGGATGTTGTCCATGGTGACGTACGCCGCGCCAACGCTAATCGAAGGACGGAATATGCGTTGACGCTCGGCAAGCAGACGCGTAAGCAACATGGAGTCCTTGCCGCCTGAAAGCGCGACGAGTATGCGGTCGCCATCTTCCAGCAGCCCATGCTCCACACATCCACGGTTGAACTGCTTCCTGAGCAGCGATAGGGTTTTGATTGACGATGAATCCATGACTACTTTCCAATATATCGGCAAAAGTACAACTTTTTGTCGGTTCTTATGGCTCGTAATTCGAAGAAAAGCACTACCTTTGCATTCAAATTATTAAAATAAGGTAAAAATGGCACAACAGGAAGAGGTTTTCAAGAAAATCGTATCCCATTGCAAAGAGTATGGGTTCGTATTCCCCAGCAGCGACATCTATGACGGACTTGGTGCAGTATATGACTACGGACAGAACGGCGTAGAGCTGAAGAACAACATAAAGCAGTATTGGTGGCAGAGCATGGTGCTGCTGCACCAGAACATAGTGGGCATAGATGCAGCCATCTTCATGCACCCCACGACTTGGAAGGCAAGCGGACACGTGGATGCCTTCAACGACCCTCTCATTGACAACCGCGACTCGAAGAAACGCTACCGCGCCGACGTGCTCATAGAGGACCAGATAGCCAAGTACGACGACAAGATAGAGAAGGAAGTAGAAAAGGCACGCAAGCGCTTCAAGGAGAACTTCGACGAGGCTCAGTACAGGGCTACTTCGCCAAAGGTGCTGGAGACAATCGAGAAGCGCGATGCCCTGCACCGCCGCTTCCAGGAGGTAATGAATGCGGAAGGCGGCATCGACCTCACAGGCATGAAGCAGATTATACTCGACGAGGAAATCGTATGCCCGATAAGCGGCACACGCAACTGGACCGACGTCAGGCAGTTCAACCTGATGTTCAAGACCGAGATGGGAGCCTCTGCCGACGGCACAAGCACCATCTACCTACGCCCGGAGACAGCTCAGGGAATCTTTGTCAACTACCTGAACGTACAGAAGACGGGTCGCATGAAACTACCGTTCGGCATAGCACAGATAGGAAAGGCATTCCGCAATGAGATAGTGGCAAGGCAGTTCATCTTCCGCATGCGCGAGTTCGAGCAGATGGAGATGCAGTTCTTCATCAAGCCGGGAACCGAACTCGACTGGTTCGCCAAGTGGAAGGAGACCCGCATGGCCTGGCACCAGGCCCTGGGATTCGGAGCGGAGAACTACAGGTTCCACGACCACGACAAGCTGGCACACTACGCAAATGCTGCAACGGACATAGAGTTCCACATGCCGTTTGGATTCAAGGAGGTAGAGGGCATACACTCACGCACCAACTTCGACCTCTCGCAACACGCCAAGTTCTCTGGCAAGAAGATAGAGTACTTCGACCCCGACACCAACGAAAGCTATACACCGTATGTGATAGAGACGAGTATCGGAGTGGACCGCATGTTCCTCTCCGTGATGTGCCACAGCTACGAGGAGCAACAACTGCCCGACGGACAGACACGTACGGTACTACACCTGCCTGCCGCCCTCGCACCAGTCAAGCTGGCAGTATTCCCCCTGACCAAGAAGGACGGACTGCCTGAAAAGGCACAAGAGATAATCAACGACCTCCGCTTCCACTTCAACTGCAAGTACGAGGAGAAGGACCAGATTGGCAAGCGCTACCGCAGGATGGACGCCATAGGCTGCCCATACTGCGTGACGGTGGACCAGCAGACTCTGGAGGACAACACCGTGACGCTGCGCGACCGTGACACGATGGAGCAGCGCAGGGTAAACATCAGCGACCTGCGAAGCATCATCGAGGACGAGGTCAGCATCACGAGCCTCCTGAAGAAACTGCTCTGATACGTATGCCAGCCGCATTTGCCTGCCACACAAGGCAGGCAAATGCAGGCAGGCTTGCTCCATACCAATGTCCAACAAACCCACACCCATTATACAGAAATGAGAATGAAGCACATACTCACAGCCTTGATTGCCCTGCTCGCCCTGACGGCGACAGGATGCAAGGAGAGCGACAATACATACAACCCCTACACGAATTGGCAGGCAAGGAATGCCGTATGGTTCGCACAAGCGGCAGACACCGCACGTACCGAGATAGCAAAAGCCAAGGCTCTGTATGGCAGTCAATGGGAGGGACACTGCAAATGGAGGATGTACAAGAGCCTGCTGCGAAGCCAAGACCTACCCGGGGCGTCAGACGACAGCATCGTTTGCAAGATTATGGAGAAAGGCAGAGGAACGGTCTGTCCGGCATCAACAGACAGCGTGACCCTGCATTTCCGCGGATGGCTGATGCCAGCACAGTACGAAACGGCAGAAGGAGGAACGGAGACTTACATGAAGGTGTTCACCCAAACATATTTCGGCGACTTCGACCCTCTGATTGCAGCCCCGCAGCAGATGTATGTGGGGGGCACGGTGGAGGGCTTCCAGACCGCACTGCAGTACATGGCAGAGGGGGACGACTGGATGGTGTACATACCTGCCAAGCTGGCTTACAACGAGAAGTCGTCAAACGCCATACCAGCATACAGCACATTGCTGTACCACTTGTATATAGAAAAGGTTATTAGCAAGTAACGTCAGGACTTGCGTTGCAGGCGGTTGCGGCCAATATCTATCCTTAGGAAGATAAACAGCAGAATAGTGAATCCCCACAACGACGAGCCGCCATAGCTGAAGAAGGGCAGCGGAATGCCTATGACAGGGGTAAGTCCAAGCACCATGCCCACATTGATGAAGACGTGGAACAGGAATATGCTCAGCACGCAATATCCATATACGCGCCCGAAGCGATATTGCTGCCGCTCTGCCAAATAAATCAACCTTAGTATCAAGGCAAGGAATAGAAAGAGGACAACGGCACAGCCAAGGAAGCCCTCCTCCTCACCGACGGTGCAGAATATGAAGTCTGTGTCCTGCTCAGGCACGTACTTCAGCTTGGTCTGGGTGCCGTTCAGGAATCCCTTGCCCTCAAGACCGCCCGAACCTATGGCTATCTTGGCCTGGAGCACGTTGTAGCCAGCCCCCCTCGGGTCGTCACGCAGGCCCAGCAATACCTGGATGCGCTTCTGCTGATGCGGCTGGAGCACGTTCTCCATCACAAAATTCGCCGACGAATATGCCGCCATGCTGGCCAAGGCGAAGACTCCTATGTAGAAATACCGGACGAGCCTGTTTCGCAGGGCAAGATAGAAGAGGTAGACTACCGTGGCCGAACATGCCCCCCACAGCACCCACGCAACATTAACGGGAACGAGGTACCTTGCAAAGGCTGCCGAGCAGAGGAACAGAGCCGTCGTGACACCAGCTATCCTCCAGATTACATCCCTTGCACTGGTATACACCCACAGCATTCCCACGGTGAAGCATTGGATGAGCAAGAGGACCGCCGTCTCACCAAGGCTTGTCTCGGCAATGCCCCAAAGCGGTTCTTCAGCAAGCCGGATGCCGACGACAAAATACACCACGGCTGACACTGCACAAAATAGCAGGCTACCCGGCATTCCCTCACGGTAGAGCATCAGGAAGAAACTGACGTACACCAAGGCACTGCCCGTCTCTTTCTGCAATACGATCAGCCCCATGGGCAGAAGGATTATCAGCACGCTGATGGCAAAATCCTTCCAATGGCGTATGTCAAAGCCATATCCGCTCATAACCTTTGCCACACATAGGGCTGTGGCAAACTTGGCGAACTCTGCGGGCTGTATGCTGAAGGAGCCTATCTTTATCCAAGACATCGACCCCTTGATGTCGTGGGCAAGGAAAGGCGTGACAAACAATAGCACGAGAAATGCCAGATATATAATGTAGGACAGGGATTCTATGAGCCTGTCGTCCGTCATCAGTATCACGGAACCAATGAGAAGGGACGTAGAAATCCATACTACCTGCATTCCGCTACGGGTGCTGAAATCAAAGAAGTCAAGGCCATGCTCGAAATCGTAGCTCGCACCGCAAATGGTCATCCAGCCAAGCACGAGCAGTACCAAATATATTACTACCGTGGGCCAATCAAGGGAACGTAGCAGTCCCGGTTGCTTCCTATCGTATCTGGTTGCCATAGTTTATAGTCCTTTCCTCGAACTCCCGTGCCCTAGCCTCGCTTGCATCGGAAAGTCCACCGTTAATATACTGCTCCATCATCAACGCCCCGATGGGGACACCGTACACAGCCCCGAAGCCTCCGTTTTCCACATAGACGGCAATGGCTATCTTCGGGTTGTCCTTGGGCGCGAATCCCATGAAGACGGAATGGTCATGCCCCCTGTTCTCTGCCGTACCGGTCTTGCCGCACACCTCATACATCGCACTATTGGCGGCACGGCACGTTCCGCCCGTCACGGCGGCACGCATTCCCTGTACTGCCCATTCGTAATTGGACGGCGACACCATTGTCCTGTGCTTCACTAAGAAAGCCGTATCTATCTGCTCGCCCTGTATGCCCTTCACGACATGCGGCGTGACGTAGTATCCCCTGTTGGCTATCGTGGCGCCAAGGTTGGCTATCTGCAACGGCGTGAGTCCTACCTCTCCCTGCCCGATGGCTATGGAGATGACCGTGACTCCATTCCACGATCGACGGTAAGCCTTGTCGTAGTATGCGGCATTGGGTATCATGCCACGATCCTCGCCGGGGAGGTCGATTCCAAGACGATAGCCAAAGCCCATGGAGACCATATAGTCCTTCCATCTTGTCATGGCTTCCTGCACCGTGGAGTATTTCTTTCTGTTCGAAAGCATGTGATATAGCCCCCAACAGAAATAGCCATTGCAGGAAGTGGCTATTGCCGGCACCAATGTCAGAGGCGAGGGATGTGCATGGCAGCCTACTGTGAGTCTGCCGAAATGGAATCCATGCGTACAGGGATAGGACGTCCCCGTCGGGCTGATGATGCCTTCCTGCAGGAATGTCAGTCCTTGGCTTGTCTTGAACGTCGAGCCTGGCGGATAACGACCCGATATGGCACGGTTGAGGAGTGGTTTCATGGGGTCTGCGCTAAGCCTTGCATGGCTCTTGCCTCGTTGCCGACCCACCATCTGCCTTGGGTCGTATGTAGGACTCGACACCATGCAAAGCACCTCCCCCGTCTCCGGCTCTATCGCCACGATACTGCCTATCTTGCCCTTCATGAGCCTCTCTCCCAATGCCTGCAGCCTTATGTCGAGAGTCAGCGTAAGATTCTTGCCTGGCACGGGTGCCACGTCGTATTTGCCATCCTGGTACCGTCCCTTGATGCGGCCTCTGGCATCCCTGAGAAGTATCTCCGAGCCCTTCTCTCCACGCAACTGCGTCTCGTAGGCACGCTCTACGCCAAGCTTGCCAATGTAGTCCCCACTCCTATAGTACTCGTCACGCTCGATGTCGGAAGGGCCGACCTCTCCCACGTCTCCAAGGATATGTGCCGCATAAGGATAGCTATACTGCCTTATGCTACGCTTTTGTATGTAGAAGCCCGGAAACAGGAATAGCTTCTCCTGGAAACGGCTGAACTCCTCGGTGGAAAGCTGGCTCATGAAGAGTTGCTGTGTATAGGGGCTATAGCCGGGATTGCGAATCGGATCCTTGATTTCGTTCATCCTGCGCTCATACCAGTCAACGCCGATGCCGAGACTCTGGCACAGGTCCAATGTGTCGACTCCCCTTTGCTCCACCATCACTACCATCAGGTCGTATGCCGGTTGGTTGTAGACAAGCAACTTCCCGTTACGGTCGCTGATTGCGCCACGGGCGGGATATTGGATGCGTCGCATGAAGGCATTCGAGTCGGCATTCCGCTTGTAATCCTCGCTAAGGAGCTGTAACGTGAACAGGCGGACAAGATATATGAGTATTATTCCGATGGCAATGCCACCGATGACATACTTGCGATTATCCAACTCGTACTTTCCCCGCATGAGCTCCTACTACATATACGTTTTCACATCCATTGCATTCCATATCGCCATACTCTCTCGCCACGTACCCCACCCTAACGGCCGCCGTGCCTGAAGCTTTCCAATGCCAATGCAATGGAAACGGAAACCGTCCAGCTCACCACCATGCCCAGTATGGTTGCCCAGATGTCGTAGAAAGAGAACGACTCGATGAAGAAATATGCAAGGTGATGGACCATATAGACAAGCATGACGTATGAGACATGGTTCAGCTTGCCCAGCGTATGGTAAGTGGGTACGAGGTTGTCCGGCGCATCCCTCGGTGCCAGCAACGACAAGATGGACGGCTGTATCATAGCCGTCAATGTCATTGCGCCGCTTGACATGCCAGGAGTGTTGGAAAAGACATCGACCACGAGACCAATGGAGAACGCCCACAACAATGTTGGCACTCGTTGCGACACCAAAGGCATGTACAACAGGAATGAGACATATACCATGGGAGTCCCGAGACCCCACAACTGTATGTGGTTGAGCAATAGCACCTGAAATGCCACGAGTGCAAGAAACCGGACGAGCCTAATGAAGAATACCTGTATCATCTCTTGGAATATAATGAGTCGAGTTCTTCCTTAATCTTATTCCTGATAACGCATACGGTCTCCACACATGAGAGATCCGTGCTCAGCTGTATCTCCAAGGCGTATGCCAGGCCGTCCCTGCTGTCATGCACCTGGGCTACCTTGCCCAGAAAGATGCCCGGGGGGAAGACATTGCTGAAGCCGCTGGTCTCTACGACATCCCCGACCTTTACCCTGGCATGGCGTGGGACATCATCCATCGAGACCTGCAAGGGATTGCCTCCATTCCACTTCATGTAGCCAAAGTAGTCGGTGCCACGTATGCGGCAACTGATGCTGCTATGGCTGTTGAGTACAGACATCACAAGTGCATGGCGAGGCGTCGTCTTGCAGACTATGCCTACTACGCCCGTACCGCTCAGCACGCCCATCTCAGGCTCCACTCCGTCATGTGAGCCGGCATCTATCACAAGGAAGTTGTCCTTCTGCCTTACGCTGTTTGTGACTACCCTTGCCGGCAGAAGGTCTTCTCCGGAGAAGACCTTGCTGTGTACCTGTTCCGTGTATGTGCTGTCGTGGCGCAACTGTGCCAGTTCCCTGCGCATAACCTCAAGATTGTATTGCAGCGTGATGTTTTCGCGCATTAGAAGGTCGTTCTCGACGGGCAATCGCAGATAGCGTAGCACCCCTGCCTCCCATTCCATGATAGTTGCCACTGCCGTATTGGCTTGGGTAAGCCATACACTGCCCTGGTAACTGTTGAACTGGAAAACCATGAATCCACTGAGTGCCTCAAGCAAGAGGAATACCACCCAGTGGATATGTGCTGACAATCTGTCGAAGAATTCTCCCAAAGCCTTATGTCTTGTTTTGCCTCTACATCAAGAAAGAAAATTCGCGAATGTTCTTGAGTGCCACTCCCGTACCTTTGGCGACACTATGCAATGGGTCGTCGGCTACGTGGAATTCAATGTTAATCTTGTCCGTAAGTCTCTTTGCCAATCCCCTTAGCATGGCACCGCCGCCGGTAAGCCAGATTCCACTCTTGACGATATCCGCATACAACTCGGGCGGAGTCTCCTCCAGGGCGCTCAGCACGGCTGTTTCTATCTTGGCAATGGTCTTCTCCAGGCAATGTGCTATCTCCTGATAACATACGGGAACCTCCATGGGCAAGGCCGTGATACGGTTTGGGCCATGTACTATGTAATCCTCCGGAGCTTCATCGCCAAGGTCCGTAAGGGCTGCACCTACGCTAATCTTGATACGCTCTGCCATGCGCTCGCTGACCTTCACGTTGTGCTGCCTGCTCATGTACTCCTGTATGTCGCTCGTCAGTTCGTCGCCTGCTACCCGAAGGCTCTTGTCCGCTACGATGCCCCCAAGGCTGATGACGGCAATCTCGGTGCTGCCTCCGCCAATGTCAACAATCATGTTACCCTCTGGAGCAAGCACGTCAAGCCCTATGCCGATGGCAGCTGCCATCGGTTCGTAGATTAGGTATACCTCCCTGCCACCGGCATGTTCAGCACTATCGCGTACCGCACGCAACTCGACTTCCGTACTGCCACTGGGTACCCCGATGACCATCTTCATAGTAGGGGAAAACAGCCTGTTGCCGGTATGTACCATCTTTATCAGCCCGCGCATCATCTGCTCGCAGGCGTTGAAGTCTGCAATGACCCCGTCCCTCAGGGGGCGTATGGTCTGGATGTCTGGATTTGTCTTCTCGTACATCATCTTCGCCCTGTCACCTACGGCTATCATGCGTTCGGTACGGCGGTCAAGAGCCACCACGCTCGGTTCGTCCACCACAATCTTGCCATCACAAATGATGATGGTGTTGGCAGTACCGAGGTCCATGGCTATTTCCTTGCTAAACGAAAACCACTTCATATTGTCGTTCCTCCTCTAAACAAATGTACAAGCCTCTTATTTCACAAACCATGCATGGATGGCAGTGTCATAGTGGCTGCTCACACCGAAAGCCTTGGTGGCAAACCACTTCCTCTCCTCTATGTCCGACTGAGCTCCATTCTTCTTCAAGAGCTCAAGCAAGGGGAGGTATTCTGCCTTGGAAGGCACAATTATCACATCGCGGAAATTCTTTGCGGCAGCCCTTATGAGGCTGATGCCACCAATGTCTATCTTCTCTATGATGTCCTCTTCCGATGCTCCGCTTGATACAGTAGCCTCAAAGGGATAGAGGTCAACTATTACAAGGTCAATGTCTGGGATGTCATACCCCGTCATCTGCTGTTTGTCCTCTTCATTCTCCCTTCTGCCAAGGATGCCTCCGAACACCTTGGGATGGAGCGTCTTGACCCTTCCTCCAAGGATGCTGGGATAACCCGTGATGTCTTCTACCTTACGGCATGGTATGCCCAAAGATTCGATGAATGCCTGCGTTCCACCTGTACTGAGAAATTCCACTCCCTGTGCATCCAGCGTGCGTAGGATCTCTTCCAATCCATCCTTGTGGAAGACCGATACCAGTGCCCTTTTAATCTTTCTGTTCTCTGCCATGATATACCAAATCTATTCGTAATTGATTTTAAGTCGCAAAATTACAAAATTTCCTGCAAAACACGGCAAAATATATTCGTTTTTTTCCCTTACGGGCATGTTATCGACTATAGCCATCCATTCTTCCTATACCACTCGACACTTGCCTTGACTCCCCTCTCCAATTGCCATTTTGGATCATAGCCGAAATCCGTCTTTGCAGGATTGATGTCACATTGCCAGTTTCGCTGGCTTAGAATATGATACTTGTCATCGTTCAGGGCATTCATCTTGCCTGTCATGCGACTGATGCGACCGCTAATCCAGCATATCACTCGGAGAATCCAAGATGTTTCTGCAGGAGGTCGCTGAAACATCGGCTATTGTAAATCTCTCCATCACTCAGGAAGTATGCCTTGCCTATAGCATCCGACGATTGCATACACTTGTATACTGCCTGTACGACATCGGCAACATATACGAAGGTTATCTCCTGTGGACTATACCCCACAGAGAAATCCGTGTGACCCACTATGCTTTGTGCCATGAGGAAGTAATCCTTCTCCCTCGGCCCGTAGACACCCGTGGGACGCAATATGGTAAGTGGCAGGTCCGGCTGTGAAAGCAGGTATCTTTCTGCCTCAAGTTTGCTCTTGCCGTATGCCGTATTTGGGTTAGGTTTGTCTGAGAGAAGAATCGGGCTGTAAATCCAAGGATTTGAAGCTGTAGCCACACGGACTGGCTCCTCACGTATAGCACCGAACACGCTAAGGCTGCTGATGAAGACAAATCGGGATGGCAACATATCTTCGGCACGCAAGGCCTCTACAAGGTTGATTGTTCCCTCGGTATTGGTCTTGAAGAAATCGCTTTCATGTAGGCACTTCGTAGCCCCGGCGGCATGTATGACGTAGTCCCATCCCTTGCCTCCCATTGCCTCCTTGTACTCATGCAGTTGCGATTTAAGCCTGTCCTTCTGCGAAAAGTCCAACTGAGCGAATTGAATGCGTTTGTCGGCAAGGTAACCCCTGCTGCTCGTACCTCGCATTCCAGCCCATACTTGGAATCCCCTGTTGAGCCCTTCCTGTACAATAAAGCTGCCTATGAAGCCACTTGCTCCTGTCACCAGTATGCTGCACCCTGTGTTCTCTCCTGTCCGGGTATTACATGTCTTTCCTTCTTCTTTATTCATAACGTTAGCTTGATTGTTGCAAAATACACGCCTAAACACGCTTTGTCAATTCCCAAAAGGCTATGGATGCTGCCGCCGCAACGTTGAGAGAGTCCACCGTATGGTACATGGGGATGCGCACCACATAGTCCGATGCGTCTATGGATTCTTGCGGCAGTCCTTCTCCCTCTGTCCCCATCACTACGGCGAGTTTCCCGCATGCCTTGAGACATGGCGCATCGATGTCTATGTTCTCGTCTCTGAGTGCCATTGCAGCAGATGCGAACCCCATGCCACGCAACTTGTCGAAGCATGCCGTGCCGGGTTCTATCCATGTCCATGGCACCAGAAACACCCCACCCATGGACACACGTATGGCACGCCGATTGAAAGGGTCGCATGAGTCGGTAGTCATCAGTACGGCATCCATGCCCAACGCCGCAGCCGAGCGGAAGATGGAACCTACGTTGGTGGTGTCTACCACGCTGTGTACGACAGCAATCCTCCTGGCATTGGAACAGACTTCATCCACGGGACGTGGCAAGGGCCTGCGCATGGCACATAGCACTCCCCTTGTCAACGTATAGCCAGTAAGCGTTGCCAACAGATTGCGCGGGCCTGTATATACGGGTATGCCGTCTGGGCACATGGCAAGGATTTCCCTTGCATCTCCGTCAACGTGCCTTGCCTCGCACAGGAAGGACAATGGCTGATATCCTGCCTTCAATGCGACCTTGATCACCTTGGGACTCTCAGCTATGAAGATGCCTTTGTCCGGCTCAAGACGATTTCGCAACTGAGCCTCAGTTAGGCAGCTAAATACTTCCAGCCCTTGTGCGTCGAGGGAGGTGACTTCAATTAGTTGCATTGACCTTCCTTGGATTCTGGTGATGGCTACTACTTGAATGTGAACTTGACCTTGCAAGTCAAGCGGTCGGAAGCGTCACCGACATGTGCTACAAACTCTCCCGGCTCAGCCTTCCAGTCATTTGTCCCCTCATCCCAGAAGGACAATGCCCGCTTGTCTGTCTTGAGGACAATGGTCTTTGTATCCCCTGGCTTAAGGCTGACTTTGGCAAAGGCCTTCAGTTCCTTGGCAGGACGGTCTACGCTACTCTCGACATCCGTCAGGTACAGTTGCACTACATCCGAGCCTTCCATGTCCCCGGTATTGGTTACATCCACATAATAAGTCATGTTGCCATCCGTAGTTACCGGATTTTCAGTCCTAAGGTTGCTTACCTTGAAAGTCGTGTAGCCTAATCCGTGACCAAAGGCAAACAAGGGCTTTATCTTCTGCTTGTCCGTCCACCTGTAGCCTACGTATATGCCTTCCTTGTACTCCTCGTCAATAATGTCCTTTTTCCCATCACGCCATATACCTGGGAAGGCTGCTTCTCCGAAAGAATGTGCTCCTACCTCATCGAGATTGTTGTACCACGTGAACGGAAGACGACCGCTTGGGTTGGTGTCTCCGACGAGGACGGAAGCAAGGGCCGTACCAGCCTCACTGCCAAGGAACCAGCCCTGGACTATTGCCGGAACCTGCTTGCGCCAAGGCATACAGACAGCATTGCCGCTGATATTTACGTAAACAGTGTTGCTGTTGACAGCCGCCACAGACTTTATCAGTTCATCCTGTCCGTATGGCAATTCCATAGCTTTACGGTCATGCCCCTCACAGTCCTGATAGTCACTCTTGTTCAAGCCACCGAAGATAATCACATAGTCAGCGGCTTTAGCCTTCTCCACGGCTTCTTCCACCAGTTGTTCGGGCTTCCTGTCGTCTTTCAGGTTCTGTCCCGTAGTGACACCGTCATAGTTGCCGGTTACATCGCCTACATACCCACGGGCATAGTCAATCTCGCTTATTCCGGCCAACCTCTGCTTAAGACCGTCAAGGGGACTTATCTCATGTTGGGCTTTCAGGCTACTGGAGCCTCCGCCTACCGTCATCATCTTGATGGCATTCTCGCCAACGACGAGAATCTTCTTGCCTTGTGGCTTCAGAGGCAACACGCCACCTTCATTCTGCAACAGGACAATTCCCTCTGATGCCACCTTCCTTGCCGTTGCATAATGCTCCTCGCTACACAGGAAGCCATAGGGGCGTTGTTTGTTCATCGTCGTGCGAAAGAACAGGCGCAACACTCTGCGCACCTTGTCGTCAAGTTCCTTCGTCGAATATCTCCCCTGTTCAATAGCTTTCTGATAGGACTTGCTCAGGTGGTAATTGTCGTATGCGTTGGAAGCATTCAAGGCTAAGCCGTCTGTCCATGTTCCAAACTCCATGTCCAATCCGTTCTTGACGGCCTGATCCATATCATGGGCACCACCCCAGTCGCTGACAACTACTCCGTCAAAGTCCCATTCCTCTTTTAGGATCTTCTTGAGCGTTATACTATTGTGACAGTTGTGCTCATCCTTATATATGTTGTATGCGCCCATCAAGCCCCAGGCTTTGCCTTCCTTTACGGCTGCCTCGAAACCAGGGAGGTATATCTCACGTAATGCACGGTCGCTGACTATGACGTTCACATTGTGGCGATATTCCTCGTCATTGTTCAGGCAATAGTGCTTGACGCAGCTTGCCACCCCGAGTTCCTGCATTGACTGGATGTATGGAACTACCATCCGTGATGTCAGATAAGGGTCTTCTCCCATATATTCGAAGTTCCTTCCTCCGAGGGGAGTCCTGTATATGTTGATGCCAGGTCCCAATATCATATCCTTTCCTCTGTATAGAGCCTCCTCTCCGAGCGCATGGCCATAGAGTGCCGACATGGAGGGATTCCATGTTGCTGCAAGGCACGTCAGGGCAGGAAATGCCACACAGGAGTCGTTGGTCTGTCCTGCCTGTACCCATTCGTCCCACAACACGTCGGGGCGCACCCCATGAGGTCCGTCATCTGTCCAGAAATCTGGCATTCCGAGTCGCTTGACTCCAGCACTGGAGAATTTGCTTTGAGCATGAATCACCCCTATCTTTTCAGACAGGGTCATACGCTTCAGGGCATCGTCTATTCTCTCTTCGATTCCTTTCGTTTCGTCCAGATATACAGGCTTCTGAGCACACAAAGGCAATGTCAGAAGAAGGACGAGGTTTAAAACATTCAGGTGTCTCATAATATAGAAATTTTTGTGTTCAAACAATTTAGGGCTGTTCTAAAAATTAGTATTCATTCTTTCCCAGGGTGTCTACCTTATCCTTGGACGCTTATGAGCTCTCACTTGCATCTGTCTCTTTTTCACTCAGTCACGATGCTCGCATCGCTCCATCATGAAAAATAAACATCTGCTGCGTGATAGGTCCATAATCGTCTCAAGCTAATTTATAGAACACCCATTTAATTATCGCATTCCTTGAAAACTATTCAATCGTTAT
>SFXD01000053.1 GCA_004559785.1 bacterium
CGGAGCAATATCTGGCAAAGTTGAATCCGCTCCAATAGTGACCAACTGCTACAACATCGGTACTGTTAAGGAAACAATCGGTGCCTCAATGAACTTTGTCGCTAACTTTTCAACCTTTAACAATTGCTACTATAACAATTGCTACTATCTGGCAGGCAAGAACAACAATACAGGCAATGCGACCTCTGTGCCCACCAAGGAAGAACTTATCGGAAAATTCGGCACGGCATACGAGGGACTGAAACCATACGTCCCAAGCTTCGACAACGGCTATTACCTGTTGGGTATCGTGCGCGACATGCAATGGTTCTCGAACATAGTCGGCAACTATCTGTCCGTCAATGCCAGGCAGATAGCAGCCATCGACTTGTCTGGCGTGAACTGGACTCCCATAGGTACATACGCCAACACCTTCAATGGCTACTACGATGGTGGCTGGTACCCCATCTATAATATCAACCATCCCTTGTTTGGCGTAAGCTATAACGCCCACTTCACACGCATATCGATAGAGAGCGGCACCATCTCGCCAACGGTAATGGGCAACGGAGAGGTGCAGACGGGCAGCATCGTGGCACAGTCGTGGGCCTCGGACGTAGGCAGCAGCACCATGACCTTCTGCTACAGCCGCGCTATGTTGACGCAGGACGACACGAAATATACGCGTCCCGATGGCACCGAGGTACAGAGCATGGACATTGGCGGACTGGCAGGGCGATATGAAGGAACAATGGAGAATTGCTTCTTTGCCGGCACAATCAACTCCACGCATACCAACAATTCCGTAGGCGGATTGATAGGCGCATGCGGTGACGCCAACAAGACGCATCTGCTGAAGTCGTACGTGGATGCCACCATAAATGCAACCAATCCATACAAGGGCAAATTTGCAGGATGGTTTGATAAAGGCGGCACCATAGAGTATTGCGTAATAAACAACAACTGTGGCATAGATGATCCAGGCGATGGCGGACCATGGGCTGGGACTCACACCGATGCGACGCTTGCTGTACTCATCAATACCGATGATTTCTCTACGGGTTACGATTGCTGGGTTTTAAATAAGCGAACATCAGAATCCCCCACATGGTACCAGACGCTCGGAGTAGATTCTCATCCTGTATGGACGAATGCGAAGGTAGTGTACATGACATCCACTAATATATACTACAACGAAATTGCAGGCTTCACCCACTATGTGGGCGATGTGTATTCGGGCACCAATGAATGGCTCGGCAGCGAGCCTCCCACTTCCCTGCAATATCCCGGTGGGAGCTGGAAGACAAGTACGGACGACCCAAGGATGAATGCAGGCGAGCACATCCAGCGCGTGCATGAGCTGGAAAGCGATGTGTGGGTGTTCCCCGGACAGGAGGCAAGGCTGAAGCCTTTCAGCGATTTTGACCTAGAGGGCAGGACAAATTATTATGAAAACTATGTCCGATGGTACGACTACACGAAAGATGCCAAAAGCAGCAAGCTGGATTTCCCCAACGGACAGGTAGTACATTCCTTGGAGAAAGGCGTATTAGGAGGGCTATACCTGACCTCAAATCGCAAAAACGGCTCATATTTCATCTATCATTCAGCGGCAGATGCAACTGGCGACATTCTGGACGTGATAGCAATGGATGCCTCCGCCACATTATCCGACACGCATCTGACCAGGTCGAACGACAATCCACCAGAAACAGGTATCATGACGATTGCGGAGCCTACCCTGCTCTTCCGCCACATCTTCAACGTCAGGAACGCCAAGCTACGTGCCGACGAGATGACCGAAAACACAACGAAAAACAACAACTACATAGATGCACACAGTATAAAGCTGATGGCACCAAAGGGAGTTCCCTTCCAGTATCGTCTGGACAGCCCAGAGAGCATCCTGTGGGATGACACTGCCACGCCTACCGACTACTGGTACAAGAAGTCGGACGAGAGCTATGGCCAGGTGTGGCACTACGTGGTGGAGACCAAATTCAACGGTGTCACGCACGAGACAACGAATACAGGGGGCGTGTTTGCATCCATGGAGGAAGGCATGGCGTATACCTACAAGGCGAGGGATAATATGAACATGGTGCTGTACATGCTAAACCCGCAGGTGGGAACCTACGAAATCACCCTCTATGCAGCAGACAAGAACGGCAACAAAATAAACATCCAGGGGACGAGCAGCCCCATCAGGCTGATGAAATATACCCTGGAGGTGATGGATGAGAAGGAGGGTAACATGGTAACTGAGGAGGACCTGTATGCAGAAGCCAACAAGACCAAGTACCAGCACCAATGGCCGTCGGTGATGCGTGAATTCTATGGTTTGCCCAAGACATCCGTTACATTCGACAACATCGACCCCGCGCTCTGCATAGACACCTATGATGCAGAGAACGCCCTCTTGGGCAAGATATACCGCTGGCCGCGCAAGTGGGAGGAGTCCTCATACGCCTTCGGCTACGACAAGCGGTATGACTACAACATGTACGTGGTTGCAAACAATGCCCTTGCCACGCCTTACCACGCAGGATGCAGCAATCTGTCGCAGGATGCAGCATATCCATACAAGGACTATGTCATGTACGACCGCCTGTATGCCGACACTAAGGGCAAGCAGCAGGGCTTTTTCTACTACACCAATGCCGCCAGCGACCCTGGGCGCATGACGGTGCTCAACATCGGAAAGAACTTCTGTACGGGCACAGAGGTCTTTGTCTCCGCATGGGTCAAGGAGTTTTCCGCCACAGACGAGACTGCCAACGTGGTCTTCTCCTTCAAGGGTGTGGACGCAAACGGGAAGGAAACCACCATCAGCAGCTTCGTGACGGGATATGTAACAGGCGGTTTCAATACCAAGACTGGGTATCAGAATGGTGATGCAGGAGCAGCCAACAATCCCGACGACCGTGGCAAGTGGATGCACGTGTACTACCATTTCCCAGCCGACGGACATGGCTATGACCATTACGTCATCTCAGTGGAGAACAACTGCGTGTCGTCCGGCGGTGCCGACTATGCCATAGACAACATAGAGGCTTTCGTCTGCCGCCCCACGGTGGAGGCACGCCAACTGAAGCCCGTCTGCAACGGGTCTGTCTCTACCAACCTGTTGCTCACCGTTGACTTCGACCGCCTGCTGAAGGCTTTCTCCAAGAAAGAGGCTACTACAGAGAGTGACAGAACCTCCCAGACGTTGGACTATTGCTTCGTGCGCAAGGAGGTGTATCAGGAGGAGTTTAACCGACAGAAGGCGGCAGGCAAGACGGTCATAGAGGCGGATTCACTTGCGTTCGACAAGGCACTGGTGAGGGGTGCATACGGCACGAACGACCCCTCACAGCCCACATACACCTACGGACAGCTGACATACAGCACGCACTACGACAGCAACCCGAGATACGACACAAACAACGAGAGCAACTGGGTCAAGCGGCAGGCCATGAGCATGGATCCTGTCAACGGATTGCGTGCCCTCGTCTTCCCAAGCGATGCCAACGACACCGACATGAAGGTAGGCTCCACATACATGATTTCCATCATCGACCACAATAGCAAAACCCCGGGGGCAGGCAAGTTCCGCTTCTACGACGAGTGCAGCAAGGTGAGCGAGTTTACGGTAATCTTTTCGGGCGAGGTGAAGGTGGACGGCAAGCTGCAGAGCAAGGAGGACGGGGCAAGCGTGTGCGCCAACCAGAAGCCCGTCATCACCATCGACCTCAACGGCATTGGCGTAGGCGGTGAACTGCATAAGATAGAGAATGCCTATTTCGACTGGTACTACGGCCCACTGTATGCCACCTCAGGGTACGACGGCTGTTTCACGGGTGCCGAGTATAACCACGTGCAGCTGAAGGATGCCCTTGCTTTTTTCCGCATGGTGTATTACGAGGCAACGGAGGCTGATTTCCGCAACACCTCGAAATGTCCCGTCAATGACAAATACAGGCAAGAGCACTACGAGTGCATCAAGCACTTCCTCGACGAGGGACTGCTCGGCCTATACCTGAAGTCCAACAATGTCTCCACCATGGAGCAGTTCAACAAGCAGTTTGAGGCGAACGAGAAGTTCTACATCGTGGCAATGCCCTTCGACCCGGCGCCAGCCTTAGGGTACAAGTACTGCCTGGAGCCCATACAGATTACCATCAACCTCAACACACGCCAGCCGCACATGAAGGATGGCGACGACCAGGGCATCATCACCTATCCCTCCACTATGGCGGACGTGCCACTGCGCATAGGGCTACGCCAGCTTTGGAAGGCAAGGATGGAGGACGAGGGGACATTGGAATCCGTAAAGGGAACCAGCGTCGACAACTATGTCTTCCTGCCATTGAGGGAAATCTCTCCCGAGACCCCGGGCGTGAAGACCTTGATAGAGAAGTCCGACGACGACTTCATCTACTTGACAGCCTCAGATGACCCCAACGTAGCGGCCGGAAAGTCGGGTGCGCTGAGGGCAAGTACGGAGGCTTCGGAAAGCGATGTCAGGATAATAGGCAGGGTGGTGGACATAACTGCCGACCGTGACGACAAGACGAACAACAAGTGCCACCTGGGCTTCATCAAGAACTTCAAGTTCAGGGAAGGCTACTCGTATACCATCAAGTTCCACTTCCAGGAAAACTATTCCGGCGTGCCTGGAGACCACAGCGACGTATGCCCCGGCGACGTGGTATGCACCATATTGGTAGTGCCCGAATACCAGAAGTGGACCGGAGCGGTGAACGGAGACTGGAACAACGACGGCAACTGGGAGCGTGTCTCCAAGGCAGACCTGAATGTGACGGGCGACGAATGGAACGACTTCGTCACGGACGGCGGAACGCCGGGCAACTATGCCAACGACAACAGCAGGAGCTTCGTGCCAGCCGACTTCACCAAGGTGATAGTTCCGGCAGAGGCCGCTAAAATATCAAGTCTGTACGACCTCAGGACAGGAAATGTCCACAACGTGAAATTCACGGGAGTACCACAAGAGACTCCTTTCATCTACTCCCTGCAGCGAGGCGAAGGCTTGGGTACTGCCACAGCCACGGAGAACATCAATTTCCACATGTCGTCGGTGGACATCGCCGGTGGCAACGTGGCTTGCCGTACATGGTACGACCATACATGCCAGCAAATCCACTTCAAGCCCAACGCCGAGTTGCTGTACCAGCAGTACCTCGACTACGAGAAGGCATGGGTAGACATAGAACTGATACCGTCACGGTGGTATACGCTCGTATCGCCGTTGAAGGGTGTCGTGGCAGGAGACATGTACCTGCCCTCTGCCACCGGCAGGCAGGAGACACCTCTCTTCCAGCCCATCACCTATAACACCACCGACTACAACCGCTTCAATCCCGCCGTGTACCAGCGTGGATGGGACAAGGCCAAGGCTACGGTCTACGAACTGGACGGCAGTAGTTCGGAGGTAATGGTGAAGACCTCCTGGAGCCATGTGTACAACGACGTGAACGAGGCATATGCGCCAGGCAACGGCTTCAGCATCAAGGCAGAATTGCCGGATGGCGTACCACTGGGGACGAAGGTGCTGTTCCGCCTGCCCAAGGATGACAAGGAATATCTGTACTTCAACTCCGCAGGGGACCATTCCGGAAACAAGACAGAAATCGTTGCCGGCAGCGAGACACGAAGCTACAGGCTCCATGACCTGACAGATGACATTGTTCCCGTACAGACGCAAACCTCGGGCAAATACTTCCTCATAGGCAACCCCTTCATGTGCCATCTTGACATGGCAGAGTTCTTCTCCCAGAACACGCAGTTCGAGCCCAAGTACTGGCTCATGACTTCACAGGGGCAGACTTCCGCCATCATGGACGAGACTACGGGCGGATTCGTCGGCTCTGCCACGGGTACCATACCTCCGCTGCAAGGATTCTTCGTCGAACTGAAGGATGCAGGAACGAGCGTGCAGCCTACCTTTACCTCCAGTATGATGACGGATACAGGCAGGTATCAGCAGGGAGACAACTCGGGACTGCTTGACAGGGAATACTACTGGAAGCCAGAAAATGGTAACGGCAACGGGACAATGGGAACAAGGACTTCATCCTCCGCATCGTCGGTGATGTGCATTACCGCCACGGACAACGGCAAGGTCATGTCGCAGGCTATGGTTTGCCTCTCGCCTGGCTCTGACCCGGGTTATGATGCCGCCGAGGATGTGCAGTTGTTTGACGTAGGACTTTCCGTCCAGCCCCATGTATATACCGTTAGTGGGAGGACGGCTGCTACGGTCAACGTACTGCCGCGTGTCGACGGCAGGATTCCCATAGGCGTTGTAGGCAAGGGTAACGTCACGGCACTGACCTTCAACGGGGTCAATGCCATGCAGGACGAGTGGAACGGAGTCATGCTCTACGATGATGCCAAGAAGGACAGTATCCCACTGTATGAAGGAATGAAGTATGAGGTCAGCGGAAGCCTCGAAGGCCGCCTGTACCTGACGAGGGGCAACGTGGGCGACGGCTTGTACCCCGACGACATAGTGATACGGGAAGATGGTCGCAAGGTGAGCGTCTTGTCCATGCCGCAGGATATGAGGGTCGAGGTATCTACCACCGACGGTACAGTACAGGCCAAGGCGGCAGGGCAATCGGGTTGTGTGACCGTGACGTTGCCCAAGGGAGGTGTCTACGTGGTAAGGGCAATGGGAGAATCGAAGACCTTATGCAAGAAGGTAATATTAAAATAAGGTATAGGGTTGGCACGATGCCAGTTGCGGCATGTGCCTTGATGCTTGCCCTCTCGACGTTGCTGTACTCATGCTTCAGGGAAGAAAGTCCCGAACCTGTGCAACGTGTAGCAGTAGGAGACAGGTTGCCGGCATTGTCGCTGACGCTGGATGACGGCAGTACGGTGACAAATGAGGATTTCAACGGGAAGGCAGTTCTCATAGCATTGTTCAGCGTAAAGTGTGGCGACTGCAGGAAGGAACTGCCCGAGGTAGAACGGCTGTACAGGGCGTTGCAGGACAGGGATGACGTATTGATAATAGGTATCAGCAGGGCAGAGGGCGAAGACTTGGTGGCACCCGTCTGGGAGGAACTGTCCCTGACCTTCCCTTATTCAGCACAGCAGGACGACAAGGTCTACCGCAAGTTTGCCGACAGCGTGGTACCGCGCATCTTCATTGCCGACAGGCAGGGAAGGGTAGTGGCGTGTTTCGACGACACCAACATGCCTTCGGCGGAACTCCTGCTCAAGGTCGTCGGTTCAGTCTGAATCCTACGTCCGATATGCCTGGCAGCATGCCCTGGTGCATGAGATGTGACATCCGTATCTCTCCATCCTGTCCCTTGGCGAGGTGAACCGGCAATCGCTCCGACTCGCAGTTGAGCAGGTTGCGGCCCTTGCCACAAAGCTTGCCCGTAGAATCAGCCATCTGTATGCAGAATGTGTCGGAACGTACCACCTCAGGGGAATGCAGGCGTTGTTCCACAAGGATGTACAGATATGCGTACGGATACTTCTTGTTGGTACGCACGTCGGCATACAGTCCATAGATGCCCTCCTCTGCCACCTCCCCGAGATGCAGTATGACGGTGTCGGCCTTGTCCCAGCTCATGGAAGGTATATGGCGGTAGGCATGCCTTACGTCCTCGTGCCGGCACGATGCCAGGGAAAGGGAGAGTATGAGGGCGAGGTAGGTTACGGTTCGGCGCATACGTCACACACTATCCTTTTGCCTCTCCCTGCGGAGCATTGCCTTCTGATGTCTTTTTCTTCTTTTTTTTCTTCTTCTTCCTGTCGAAGCGGTGCAGGTCGTCCTGCGTGGCAAGGTCTACTGGTCTTGCATCTTCCTTGCGTCCGCCTTCTTCAAGGGACTCAGGCTTCTCGCCGTTACGGTTCATCTCAATTACCTTCAGAGCCCTTTCGGCAGGTATGGTGACTATGTTCGCGGCAATTCGCTTGTCCGTAGAATAGCTGACCATGCCGCTGAGGATGTCCGCCTTGAAGAAATAGTAGTCGCCATCGGCAATCTGTAGTACGGCATCCCTTGGGGGAAGAAGCCTTGATGCCTCCACGTATTGGTCAACCTCATAGTTCATGCAGCACTTCAGCTTGGCGCACTGCCCTGCCATCTTCTGCGGATTGAGGCTGAGGTCCTGGAACCGAGCCGCCCCCGTCCCCACGCTTACGAAGTTCTTCATCCACGTGGAGCAGCACAGTTCCCTGCCACAAGGTCCGAAGCCTCCTATTCGCCCTGCCTCCTGTCGCGCGCCAATCTGCTTCATCTCTATGCGCACCTTGAAGGCTTCTGCCAAGACCTTGATGAGCTGGCGGAAATCCACCCTGCCATCGGCAATGTAATAGAATATCGCCTTGCCTCCGTCGCCCTGGTATTCAACGTCGCCTATCTTCATGTCCAACCCAAGGTCCTTGGCTATCTGGCGCGACCTTATCATGGTGTCGTGCTCCCTGGACTTGGCCTCCTCGTAGCGTTCCATGTCATTGGGACGTGCCTTGCGATAGATGCGGCGTATCTCCTCGTTGCTCTTCAGGTTCGCCTTCTTCATTTGCAGCGGGACCAGTTTGCCCGTAAGCGACACGGTGCCTATGTCATGCCCTGCGGCAGCCTCCACCGCCACTATGTCTCCCTTCTCAAGCGGAAGGTTGTTGATGTTGTGGAAATAGCCTTTTCGGGTATTCTTGAACTGGACCTCCACAAGGTCTGTCACTTCCTGATTGCCGGGGATGTCGGCAAGGTAGTCGTATGTGTTTAGCTGGGCATAGTGTCCCGTGTTGCAACTTCTGGCACAGAATCCGTGCCCGGGACATCCACATCTATATCTATTGTCCATATATCTTGTTTGCTTATCATTATTGCTTCAGTAATATCGTCATCTTCAGTGCCACATCGAAGAAGACCATCTTGGGATTCACGTTTTGGGCAATGTCCCTTTGTGCTTCCGAAAGCAAGTCGGTAATGAAGATGATGTTTCTCTCGTTGATGAACGGCGCAAAGCGAGTGCTGAACTGGCTCTCTTCTTTCGACAGGAAGGTCATCTCGGGACGGCGGAAATTGTATATGAAGTTCTCCCTCATCTGTCTCTGGAAGTATTCGAGCAGTCGCTTCTGCCTTTCCCTTCCCATGGCAGCCACCTCCTCCGTCCAACTGTACATGCCCTTTATCTTGCGCGTGTAGCTCTCCCTCATGAGGCGCATGAAGAGTTCCTGCATCTCGTGGCTCTCGCAGCCCTCTGCCATCCTCTTCTCTGCCTCGGTGTAGCTTCCCTGCGCCAGGTGTGCCGTCTCGCGTGCGAGTGCCTCGGGTACGCCATGCAGTCGCATCAGTGCTTCTGCTATCACGCCCTCGGACAGGGCAGGCACGTTTATCCTCTGCACACGGCTCTGTATCGTACCAAGCACCATGTCGGGGTCTTCGCTCACAAGCAGGAAGTGCGTCTTGGCAGGAGGTTCCTCTATCAGCTTCAACAGCTTGTTGGCAACCTCCTGGCTGAACTTTTCGGGCAGCCAGAGGATTACTATCTTTCGCCCTCCCTGGCTGGACTTCAGAGCGAGTTTCTTCTGCAGCAGGTCGCTCTCTTGCACATAGAACGTCAGTTGCTGCTTGTCCGCCTTGATGGTCTCAAGCCATTGCTCCATGTCGAAGTACGGGTCCTTCGCCAACTGCTCCCTCCATTGTGGCAGATAGTCGTCTGACACGGGATGGTCGGTTGACTTTGCCTTGTAGACGGGGAACGAGAAGTGGAGGTCGGGATGAGCCCAAGAAGCCAGCATGCGGCAGTCGTCGCATATCCCGCACGGCTCGCCATCCATGGACGAACGGCATAGCAGGCTACGGGCAAAAGCAAGGGCAAGGGGCAGCTTGCCGGCACCCTGCGGACCGCAGAACATGAGGGCATGGGGCAGCCTGTTCTCCTCTGCCATCTGGAGGAGATGTCCCTTCACCTCGTCCTGACCTATAATGTCCTTGAATGTAAATGCCATGTAGGGTCTCGTTTCACATTTTGTCTAATATATCTCCTTGGCTATGTCGCAGATGCTGTCTACCGCGCTCACGGTGTAGAAGTGAAGGCTTGGGGCTCCGTTCTTCATCAGTTCCCTGCACTGCTGTATGCTCCACTCTATGCCTACATGCCTTATTTCCTCGTCGGTCTTGCATTTCACGGCCTCTGCATAAAGGTCTTCCGGGAGGTCGCAGTGGAAGGTCTTAGGCACCATGGTGAGTTGGCTAAGTTTTGCCAGAGGCTTGATGCCGGGAATGATGGGTATCGTGATGCCTGCTTCGCGTGAACGCCTGACGAAGTCGTAGTATTTCTCGTTGTCGTAGAACAACTGTGTCACGGCATACTCGGCACCCATGTCCGCTTTCTGCTTAAGGGCTGCTATGTCGGCCTCAAGGTTAGCCGCCTCCTCGTGCTTCTCGGGATAGCAGGCTACTCCAAAGTCAAACCTAACGCCGGGCTTCTTGATGGGCGAGCCGTCCCAGAACTGACCATTGTTGAATTTGTTGATTTGCTCTATCAGTTCTGTTGCATGGGCGGGGCCGTCTCCTGTAGGCAGGAAGGTAGAGTCCTCCTTGGCCTTGTCTCCCCTGAGAACGAGAAGGTCGCTGACCCCAAGGAATTGTAGGTCGAGCAACATGTATTCCAAATCCTCGCGGGTGTTGCCGCTACATACTATGTGGGGTACGACATGCAGTCCGTACTTGTTTTGTATGGCAGCCGCAATAGCTATGGTGCCGGGGCGGCGCCTGATCCTCTGCCTTTGCACGAGGCCATTGCCAAGGTCGTTGTATACGTATTCGCTGCGGTGCGTGGTGATGTTCACATACCTTGGAGAGAAGTCGTTGAGCCGCTCGATGGTACGGAACAGCGCATCCGTGCCATTGCCCTTCAGTGGGGGGAGTACCTCGTAGGAAAATGCCGTACCTTTCTTGCTGCTGATGATGTCTATTACTTTCATATATCTCGCATGAAACCGCTATTAGCGTGTAAAGTTACGGATTTTCCTCCAATAGAGCAAGGAAACTTCCCAATTTTTTCCGTGTTATCGTCCGTCATGTGCACGTTCATGCCTCTGTGGGGCGTTCCCGATTGGCAATCATGCCCGGGGTATCGCTCTGCCATGGTCTTTGTGCTGATGCCCATCCAGGTAACGAACCTGTGCATGCAGGCAGAGCACGTTCGCTGACACTTGTTCCTCCCGACACTATATGCGCGACGGGGATGTTCCCCGATGTCATGAAAGACTCCTCGCCAATGGGCTGGTTGGCGCATGGGAGAAAAATGTTTACAATATGTGCTGCCCGCCTTTCCTGCGTCCCGAGAGACGGCATTTTCCCTCGGGAGGAAAATAATTCTCCCTCGGGAGGAAATAATTTTTTCCTCGGGAGGGGAAAATCTTCTGCAGGCGTGATGCCTTCCGCCGCCCAATAAAGGCTTTTTGCTGCAAGGTAAACATTCTTTACATCCATAGGCAAGCAGATATTGTACGTGGCATGTATCTTTGGCTGGAATCGTGCAAGAGCATGTCTCTGAACCTACGTACGCATTGAGCTTACTAAACATAACGACCATTATGAAAGTATGCGGCAATGTTGCCTTGGAGGCCAATGTCATCCTGTTTTCAGAACAATCGTCTATTTGTTTTGGGAAATATTTTGTGATGCGGGAAAAGAGGATTAACTTTGCAGTACGAAACAACAAAACAAACGAATCATGCGGATAGAGAATAGCGTAGTCCTTATCACAGGAGGAGCTTCAGGAATCGGGCGAATCATGGCGAGGCGGGTCCTGGAGATGGGAGCAAAGGGTGTAGCAGTGTGGGACATCAACGAGGCAGGCCTCGGCAACACGGTAGAGGAACTTGGCAAACTTGGCACCGCCATTGGGGTAAAGGTAGACGTGTCCGACTTCGACGCGGTGGGAAGGGCATATAGGGAAACCACCAGCAGGCTTGGCCCCGTGGACATACTTGTCAACAACGCAGGCATAGTGACTACGAACCGCACATTCGACAGGAACACGCAGGCAGACATAGACCGTACCATTTCCATAAACACCGTGGCACCCATGTACGTGGCACTGACCATACTGCCGGACATGATAGCACGAGACAAGGGACACATCTGCAACATTGCCTCGGCTGCAGGCTTGCTGTCGAATCCCAGGATGTCCGTCTATGCAGCAAGCAAGTGGGCTACCATGGGATGGTCTGATTCCGTATGCATAGAGCTGCGCGAGATGAAGAGCAAGGTGAAGGTCACCACCCTTGCACCTTATTATATTAATACGGGAATGTTCGATGGAGTACGGTCGAGCATATTCCCTATTCTTGACCCGGAGAAGACGGCCTCGAAGATACTGAAGGCAATAGCCAACGACACACGCTTCAAGGGCATTCCCTTCTCGTTCCGCTTCACCCGCCTCATGCAGGGACTGCTTTCCATGGGCATGGTGGACTGGATATTTGGCTCTGTCTTCGGGATATATCATACGATGGACCACTTCACGGGAAGGAGATGAGCGTATGGAAGGGATGTTGACGCCAGCACAGGCTTTCGAGCTGCAGAAGAGATTCTATGCCACGGGAGTCACCTTGCCCGTCGCTTTCCGCAAGGCACGCCTGCGCGACCTGCTCGATGCCATGAAGAGATGGGAAGGCAGGATATGCGAGGCACTATGGACAGACCTCCACAAGTCTGGGGAGGAGGCTTACCTGACGGAGACGAGTATCGTAGTGTCGGAGATAAAGGATGCCATTAGGAACGTACGCAGATGGAGCCGCAGGGAGATGGCCTTGCCTTCCATGTCGGTACTGCCGGCCATGAGCTACGTGGTCAAGGAACCGTTGGGACAGTCGCTGATAGTCTCCCCATGGAACTATCCCATTCAGTTGCTGCTCTGCCCCTTGGTAGGTGCCATGGCAGCGGGATGCACCGCCATACTCAAGCCGTCGCCCTACGTGCCGCATGTCTCGCAGGTTGTGGCAGACATGGTGGCAGAGACCTTCGACAGCGGCTACGTCACCGTGGTGCAGGGCGACAGGAAGGTGAATGCCATGCTGTTCGACCTCCCCTTCGACATCATCTTCTACACCGGCAGTCCTTCCGTGGCACACACGGTGATGGAGGCTGCTGCACGCCACCTGACTCCCGTGGTATTGGAACTGGGCGGCAAGAGTCCGTGCATCATAGATTCCACGGCCGACATAGACGTTGCCGCAAGGCGCATAGCATGGGGCAAGACGCTGAACAGCGGGCAGACATGCGTGGCACCGGACTACATACTGATTCACGCAAGTGTGAAGGACGCATTCGTGGAGGCATTCCGCAAGCAGGTGAGTTCGCTGCACGGAGATGACGTCAGGCAGAGCCGGCATTACGTGCGCATGGTGTCGGACAAGGCGTTTTCCCGCGTCAGCAGCTACCTGAGGCAGGGGCGCATCCTATGCGGAGGCAGGACGGACGAGAGGGAACGATACATCGAACCGACGTTGCTGGACGATGTCCCCCTGGATGCGCCTGTGATGAACGAGGAGATATTCGGTCCCATATTCCCGATAGTGACCCTGGACGACGAGGGAGGCTCCTTCAAGGACAAAGTAACGGACTTCGTCAACAGCCGCCCCAAACCACTTGCTTTCTACTATTATGGCAAGGAGAGTGCCGGCTGGGACATAATAGCACGAACATCGTCGGGAGGTGCCTGCATAAACGACTGCGTGATGCACCTTGCCAACACGCATCTGCCTTTCGGAGGCGTAGGGAACTCCGGCATGGGAAGGTACCACCGCAGGGAGAGCTTCGAGGCGTTCACCCACAGGAGGTCCGTACTGGTGAATCCTACCTGGATAGACATGCCGTTCAGATACATGCCCTATAAGATGTTTTCTTTGGTGAAGCGTCTTGTATAAGGCATTGCCTAAGAGAGTCACAACATAAGTAGTCCCCAAAAAACATTGTCATGGCTGAAACAGAAAGAGAATCGTCAGGGAAAAGGGAACGTGCCATAATGCGCATCACGCTGTGGGGCGCGGTAGGAAATTGCATACTGACCGCATTGAAGGTAGCGGCTGGCATCGTCGGAAACAGTGCTGCCATGATAGCAGACGGCGTTCATTCGTTGTCCGACCTGATCAGCGACTTTGTGGTAATAGTCTTCGTGCACATATCCTCTGCCGAAAGGGATGAGGGGCACAAATACGGGCACGGCAAGTTCGAGACACTCGCCACCCTTGCAGTCAGCCTGATACTTCTCGGGGTAGGCATCAAGCTGATGCAGGACGGCATATCCGACATAATACGTTTTGCACGGGGGGAGGACCTTCCGAGCCCGGACATGATAGCCCTATATATGGCTCTTGTCTCCATTGCTGCAAAGGAGGTGATGTACCAACTCACGGTCCACGTGGGCAAGAAGGTCGGCAGCCAGGTCGTCGTGGCAAACGCATGGCACCATCGTTCCGACGCTATCTCTTCGGTTGGTTCCATGATAGGCATCGGTGGGGCAATCCTGCTGGGCAGGCAATGGGTAGTGCTCGACCCGATAGCAAGCTGCATTATCAGCCTTGTCATCTTCTTCATCGCAGTAAAGATGTCCGGCACGGCCCTGAACGAACTGCTGGAGGCTTCCCTGTCCAAATCGGAAGAGAAGGAGATAGTGGACATGATACAATCCGTGCAGGGCTTGGGCGACGTACACAATCTAAAGACACGGCACAATGGGCACAGCGTGATAATAGATGTCCACGTTGTTGTCTGCCCCGACATCACGGTGGCCGAAGCGCACGAGATGACGGTAGAGGCAGAGAAGCTGATTTCCGACCGCTTCGGTCAGGATACGCAGATATTCATACACATAGAGCCGTCCGAATCCTCTCTGTAGAGGGTCGGACGGCTCCCATTTCGAAGGCGGGGAGGGCTAATCCCTGCGCCCCATATACATCATAATGTAATACACCAGGGTGGCAAGCGAGCTAAGGGCAGCAACCACGTATGTATAGGCGGCAGACCTTAATGCGTCCACGGCGTATGGATATGTGGACAGGCTCACAATACCCGATTGCTTCAGCCATTGTGTTGCCCTGCGGCTGGCATCTATCTCAACGGGCAGGGTGACGAAGCTGAACAATGTGGTCGTTGCAAACAGCACTATGCCGGCCAGCATTATTTGTGGATAGGCCTCGATGGTGAGTATGCCTATCAGTATCACCCACGTCAGCCACTGGCTTGCAAACGAAACCACCGGGACGAGGTTGCTCCTCAACCGCAAGGGAGCGTATGCCCTCGCGTGTTGTACGGCATGTCCGCACTCATGTGCTGCCACGGCGGCAGCGGCTATGCTGCATTCGTTGTAGACTTCCTCGCTAAGGTTTACGGTCTTTGTAGCGGGATTGTAATGGTCTGTCAGGCTCCCACCGGTACTGACTACGCTGACATCATAGATGCCGTTGTCATAAAGCATCTTCAGAGCTACTTCCCTGCCCGTCATTCCGTTGGCTACGGGAATACGGCCATACTTCTCAAACTTGTTCCTAAGGTTGGCCTGCACTATG
>SFXD01000054.1 GCA_004559785.1 bacterium
GCTGTGTCAGATGAATGTGCAGGTATACCGAGTCCATTACAATGCTGTCTACACTTATCGAGACGTTGCTGAATAGACCATTGCGCCAATACCTCTTCACCGCTTGCGATATTTCCTCGCCAGGTATCTCTATTGGCTGTCCTACGGTAAGTCCGCTCAGCCCGACAAGCAGATACTCGTCATAGTTCTGGACTCCGTCTACCTCTATGTTGGCAATTCGGAAAGTCCTTGGTGTGCGGCTATAGTCAATGACGGGGTTTATCTCACGTTGCACCTGCTGTGCCGGTACATTGAGAACGGCTACCGCCAATATATATAAAATAATGTATAATCTATTCACGACTTGCATCTTCTTCATCTGCCTTCACCTGTATACTGCATCATTTGCCCTCTACCTGCTCACCAGTCATCCCGAACCGTCGCTGTCTGCGCTGGTATTCTGCTATTGCCCTGTGCAGGTCTTCCTCCTTGAAGTCTGGCCAATATGTATTACAGAAATAAAACTCGCTGTATGCGCATTGCCATAGTAGATAATTGCTGATCCTCAATTCCCCTCCCGTCCTAATCAACAGGTCGGGATCCGTCATGAAGTTGGTCTGGAGATGTCGGCTTACATATTCCTCATCTATGTCCTCGGGGCGTACCAGGCCTGCCGCTGCGTCGCTTGCCACCTGCTGGAAGGTCTTCGTCAGCTCCCACCGGCTGCTGTAGTTCAGGGCCGTCGTCACCGTCATCCTATCATTGTTCTTGGTCTTCTCCATGCATTCCCTCAAACGATTCTTGACGCGGTCGGGAAGTTGTTCGAGGTCGCCTATCAGACGCAGCCGGATATTGTTTTTCATGAAGATCTCGTCGTCGAGTTTCGTGGCAGCGAGATTCATGAGCGCAGCCACCTCGTCCTCGGGGCGGTTCCAGTTTTCGGTGGAAAACGTGTACATGGTAAGGTACTTGACTCCAAGTCGTGCACACTCCGATGTGATGCGCGTTACGGTCTCTACGCCTTCCAGATGCCCTGCCGCACGAGGCAACCCCTTCTCTTTAGCCCAACGTCCATTGCCGTCCATTATGATGGCTATTGACTTTGGTATGTTGTTACGGTCAAGTTCTAATATATCTTCCATTATAATAGTATTTTCTATCTCTTTATCTGTCAATTATTACATCTGCGCAATTTCGGACTAATGTCGTATGTCAGGGACAGCATCAGGAAACTGTAACAGTCCTTGTTCTTCAGCCCGGAACTTTCTATGCCATAGGGGGCTGACAGTTGTGTCCCTTCTGCCGTAGCGTCCAATTCGTCGCTCGTCGTGAACCTCATTGTCCACTCCAAGCCAAGGTTCAGGCGTTTCCTGACCTTGTATTTCACGCCTATGCCTATTGGCAGGCACAATGCCGCACACGAGGAGGCTCCTCCGCCCATTCCGACCGTAAGTCCCGCTCCAGCGAGTGCGTATGGGGTTATCCTCCTGTTTCCCTTGTAACCTTCTCCAGAGCCATATCCCCAGAAGTTCATTTCAAACTGGGCTCCCACATCGAGAAGATTCCTTGAGAACGATACCATCGTGGGCGTACCACCCTCTGGAGTGGCACTGTTTGGGTCGGTTGGGATGAACACCCCCTCACTGGTACCTGATATGTGTCCCATTGCAATGTTTGCCTTTATGCACATCCGAGGGTTGAATATTCGCCTAAGCAGTACTGAGCCCATTCCGCCAAGATGGGCAAACGGTGTACCATTGGCATCCCCCAGATAGAAATCCGTTCCCACTCCGCCGCCTATCTCCATCCTGTATTCCGTCTCCTGCGCATTGAGCGTAAGGCAGGACAGGACACAGAGCATGGTCACGGCCTTGCGAATCCAAGCCTGTTCAGTCTTCCCTTCCATACGCTGTTGCCAGCAATTATCCATATCACGTTATCATCGCCTACGGCACTGGTCAGGTTCCCGGGCACTTGTTCGAGTTCCAGTGGCAGGTGCAGACCGCTGTCCGTCCTCCACGTTATACCGTAGTCGCTGCTGAAATACATCTTGTCCGAGCCTCTGCCGAACGCAAGGCACTTGCCATCGTATTTCATTAGGCAAGTATGTTCCATGACGGGTAGGAGATTCTTGTTGTCCCTTGTCCAGTTGACGAAAGTCCACTCCGCCTCGCCTTCGGCAAGTCCGGAATTCCACATTTTGTTCCACACCATGGTCTTGCTCACGGCATCGTCCGTATGATGCCCCACCATTACGAGTCGATTGTTTCCATTGGGCTGAATGAAGTCCAAAGTTCCTATAACGTCTGTTGGCAGGGAATCGGATTTCTCATCGAGGCGTTCCTCCCTTGTCCAATCCGTTGCCCCTTGGGAACTATATAGCTTTCCTCCTGCCAAGGCATAGAAGTAGTCCTTTGTGACTGCCGCCAATTTCATCCCAGGCACTCCTGTCCCTATTCTTGTCCAAGTCTCGGCGTTGGAAGATTCGTAGAATGCGCCCTCTGCTGTCGACACATATAATTTTCCTTTCCCCTTGGCAAGGGTCTGCAAGTCAGCATCTGTCGGGAGGTCTGTGTCCACGAATCCCCATTGCGCCTCATCCGAATGCACGACTCGTTTGCCCAGCCGGATATCTCCCCCTGCACGACCCAGCACAACCAGATTGTTTCCGTCTACGATGGCTGCCCTGGTCTCGGCCATTGCCTCGAAGCCAGTCCCTGCCTCCAGTTCGTCCACCTTCGTCCAATAGAGCGAGTCACCTTCCTGCTGGTGCACATTCACCTTCAGCGTATAGACGCGGCTGCTCCTGGAATCGTTGGACAGAAGATGCAGCTCAATCGGGGAAGTCAGGTCTATGCTGTCCGTAGGGCTATACGCCTGCCATACCCCGTCATTGTCAGGAGTTATCTTCCTATAAGCCAAATAGCTGCCGGAATATGAGATGTTGAGCAGGACTGCATTCATGTTCGAGCCATACAACAGCGAGTCGTGGTTCTCTATGCTCTGCTTCCTTTGGTCTATTGTCATCCTGTAATACGATGCCGTATATGAAGAATAGACATTGCTGTCCCCCGATTTCACCACACGCTTCACATTACCAAGACTGACACTTGATATATAACAATAGTCGTCCAACACGACCTCCTCGTCCTTGATACATGAAATGAAAAGGATGGGGAGGCATACCAGTAGCCAAAGGTGGCATTTCCTTATACGCTCGTACATATTAGTCGGTACACATCTCATAATGGAATGCAAATTTACACTTATTATTTGACATAACGGCACATTCGCTTGTCGAATTAAGTAAAATTAGGGAAATAGACATGGATTTTGTCCATTTTGTCTTATTTTTCACATATCATGTACAAAAGTCTGTATCGTACGTCCATCCACATGTTCTTCGGAAACCAGAGTCCCTCCACACATACGAGGGGCTTCCACTCCCGCGCTTAAGTTCTCCGGCGATGTCTCTACCCTTGCCTCGTCCCACAGGCCTTCGTCCATGAACGAGCCTATGAGCCTTGCCCCTCCTTCCACCAGCAGGGATTGGACGTTTCTTCCGTACAGGTCGGCAAGTATCTCCCCAAGGCTCCCCGTCTCATACACTATCGTTGGTGCGCTTCCGTCCAAGATGTTGAGGCCTCCGGGAAGCCGGTGTCGCCTGTCTATAGTCACGCGCAAAGGACTGTCTCCTGGCCAAAGCCTCGTATTCAGCGTTGGATTGTCGAGCAATACGGTATTGGTGCCTACCATAATGGCGTTGCACTGCGCTCGCAACCTGTGTACCAAGACAGACGTGAACCTACTGGACAATCTCGCAGGTCGCCCACCCTGTTCCCTCTTGCCGTCGATGTACCCATCGCTGCTCTGGGCCCACTTGAGGGTAACCCAGGGCCTTTGCTTCTGGTGGAAGGTCATGAACCGCCTGTTGAGACGTAGGCACTCTGCCTCCAGAACGCCCACCTTGACATCCACGCCTGCATCCCTGAGCTTGCTGATGCCCAATCCGTTCACCTTGGCAAAGGGGTCTTGGCATCCCACCACCACTCGCGGAATGCCCATCTCTATGATGAGGTCGGCACACGGAGGGGTCTTGCCATAATGGGCGCAAGGCTCAAGGCTGACGTACAGCGTACTCCTACGCAACAGCCCCTTGTCCCTCACCGATGCTATTGCATTCACCTCGGCATGGGGACCTCCGCACATCACGTGGAACCCCTCTCCCACTATCAACCCGTCACATACAAGCAAGGCTCCAACCATCGGGTTGGGCGCAGCACCCATCTCGCCGCACAGTGCCAACTGTATGCAACGTTGCATATACATCCTGTCAGAATCTGATATCGTAGTCGTTTGCTTCATTTTTCACGCAATAATGTTTTCTATTCAGAATTATCTCACTACCTTTGCAGCATGAATTACCTGCATCGAATACAGGACGTCTATGGCACGAGGGAAGCGAGAGCCATATACATGCTCGTCATGGAAAAGGTCTTTGGCCTATCTCCCACTGACGTTCTTCTCGGCAAAGATAAGGAATTATCCGCACACAGCAATGCCGAGATGGAGAATATTGTCCTTAGGCTCGAAAACATGGAACCAATACAATACATTATTGGCGAATGCGAGTTCATGGGGCACTCGTTCAAGGTGGGCAAAGGAGTGCTCATTCCACGGCCAGAGACGGAGGAGCTTGTCAAACTCATCATTCAGGAGAACCCTACCCCCATGGACATCCTGGACATAGGCACTGGCAGCGGTTGCATAGCCATATCACTGGCTCTTGAGGGGCATAGGGTTACGGCATACGACATTTCCGACCAAGCCCTCGACATGGCAAGTGCCAACTCAAAACGGCTTGGTGCAGAGGTGTGTTTTGAAAGGGAAAACATTTTACATCCGTCTTCCACGCATAGGGTGTGGGGAGCCATCGCAAGCAATCCCCCATACATACGCCAGTCCGAAGCCGCCATGATGGAAGACAACGTCCTCAGGCACGAACCGCACATCGCCCTGTTTGTCCCAGACGACAACCCGTTGCTCTTCTACGAGGCCGTCGCAACATATTCAATCGGCCATCTTCAACCGCACGGGAAACTGTACTTCGAATGCAATAGGGAGCACGCCTACGACGTGGCGGAGATGCTTGTGCAAATGGGATTCCGGAATGTCGTGACATTGCGTGATGCCTTCGGCAACCTTAGGTTTGTGAAGGCTGTCGCAAAGGACAAAGCCGGGGTGTCATCGTCGTCATTATAGCAGCATATACAAATCCACATCCAGCATGAAAAAGGAACTTTCTTACGAACAAGCCGTTGCCAGATTTGAGGCTCTATGTTCAAGGAGCGAGCATTGCACCAACGAGATAAGGACGAAAATGGAAAAGTTGGGGTTCTCCGCACCAGATATAGAGAAAGCATTAGCACACCTCGTAAAGGAGAAATATATTGACAACAATCGCTATTCGCTGGCTTTCTGCAAGGACAAGCTCAGGTACTGCCATTGGGGGCGAATCAAGATAAGGCAGGCTCTCTGCCTACAAAGGCTTACCGAAGAGGAGATACTGTACGGCATGGACGGGCTGGACGAAGAGGAGTACCATAGTGCCCTGAGCCGTCTGCTGGAACGCAAGCTTAGGCAAGCCAAGGGCTTGGACGATTACTCGGCAATAGGGAAAGCCGTAAGATATGCCGCATCGTGCGGGTTTGAGGCGGACTTGGCTTTCAGCGAGGCAAAGCGTCTTGTAAGGGAAGAATACTGAAAACTCAGATACAACCCACCCAAGAATCACCCTTGATAAGTGCAAGACCACACGAATTGACGAAATAATATGTGCGGCAGTTACATCGCTTCCCAGTTTTTTTCATACCTTTGCGACGCAAAAGCAAAAACAAATACATCAAAACATATTCAATCATGAACAATCTTGAAACAATTTTTGCAGACAGGCTACTTAAAGTCAAGGCTATCAAGCTACAACCCACAAATCCTTTCACATGGGCAAGCGGATGGAAGAGCCCTTTCTACTGCGACAATCGCAAGACTCTATCCTACCCATCCCTGCGCACGTTTGTCAAGATAGAACTCACACGCATTATCATGGAGAACTTCCCCGAGGCAGACGCAATAGCCGGCGTCGCCACTGGGGCAATAGCACAGGGCGCGCTCGTCGCTGATGCCCTCTGCCTTCCATTCGTATATGTGCGCAGCAAGCCAAAAGACCACGGATTGGAGAACCTTATCGAGGGAGAGCTCAAGCCCGGAATGAAAGTGGTAGTGGTAGAAGACCTCGTCAGCACCGGCGGCAGCAGCCTCAAGGCGGTTGAAGCCATACGCAACAACGGATGCGAGGTGGTTGGCATGGTGGCAAGCTACACGTATGGGTTCCCCGTAGCCGAGAAGGCATTCAAGGATGCAGGAGTGAGGCTCGTCACGCTTACCAATTACGAAGCTGTCGTAAAGGTCGCCCTCGAAACCGGCTACATACAGGACGACGAAGTGAGCATGCTACACGAATGGCGCAAGGACCCTGCCCACTGGCAAGGTTGACAGTGTCAGCTGGTGTTCCCTCTACATAATCGTATAACGACTGAATTTTTACGCAGAACATGGCAGAATACAAAAGTGAGGTAAAGAAAATCGCATATCCACAGGAAAGGGTCTACGCCAAACTGTCAGACCTCAATTCCCTCGCAGTCATACAGCAGGCTGTCGACAACCCCGAGATTCAACAAAGGATATCCGAGCAGGCAGGTGACAAGGTTAGCCCCGAGCAAATGGAGACGATTAAGGAAAAAATCAAGGAAATGCAGTTCGAGCGCGACAGCGTGACCGTGGGCAGTCCCTTGGGGGACATCACCCTCCGCATCATCGAGCGCGAAGAGCCAAAGACCATCAAGTTCGCACTCGAAGGCGCACCCATCCAGGCAAACATGTGGGTGCAACTACTACCTGCCGGCGATTACGAATGCGCCATGAGAGTGACGCTCAAGGCCGAGCTGAACTTCTTCGTCAAGCAGATGGTAGGCAGTAAGTTGCAGCAGGGCGTAGACGGCCTGGCACAGATGCTTGCCAGCATCCCATATTGATTGTCATCACCTAATCAACAAAATCATTGCAATTGCATTATGGCTAAACTCTGGGACAAAGGTTTTGAAATTACGGAAGAGATTGACAGGTTCACGGTGGGCAGAGACCGCGAAATGGACATGTACCTTGCCGAGGCGGACGTCTTGGGCTCGATGGCTCACATCACCATGCTCGAAAGCATAGGGCTGATTGAGCATGACGAACTGGAGGCTCTGCTTTCAGAATTGCGGGTTATCCTGACGCAAGTCAGGGATGGCAGGTTCCGCATCGAGGAAGGCATCGAGGATGTACACTCACAGGTAGAACTGATGCTTACTCGCAAACTGGGTGACATGGGTAAGAAAATCCATTCGGGCAGGAGTCGCAACGACCAAGTCCTGGTAGACCTCAAGCTCTTTACGAGAAGGCAGATAAAGGGCATTGCCGAAGACGTCATGGTTCTGTTCCACACGCTCCAGTCCCAAAGCGAGAGATACAAGGATGTATTGATGCCTGGCTATACCCATCTGCAGGTAGCCATGCCCAGTAGTTTCGGACTTTGGTTCGGGGCGTATGCCGAGAGCCTCGTGGACGACCTTACCTTCCTACAGTCGGCCTACAGGATGACGAACAGGAATCCCCTGGGTTCCGCTGCCGGATATGGCAGCAGCTTCCCGCTTCGTCGCCAGATGACTACCGACCTGCTGGGCTTCGACTCCATGAACTACAACGTTGTGTATGCCCAGATGGGACGCGGCAAGACCGAGAGAAACGTCGCATTCGCCATGGCAGGCATTGCCGGAACACTCTCGAAGATGGCATACGACGCATGCATGTTCAGCAGCCAGAACTTCGCGTTCGTCAAACTTCCCGACGAGTGTACCACAGGCTCCAGCATCATGCCACACAAGAAGAATCCCGACGTCTTCGAACTGACACGTGCCAAATGCAACAAGCTGCAGGCTTTGCCCCAGCAGATAACATTGATTATGAACAACCTCCCGTGTGGCTATTTCCGCGACTTGCAAATTATCAAGGAGGTCTTCCTGCCTGCCTTCCAGGAACTGCGCGACTGCCTGCAGATGGCCTCCTACATCATGGAACGAATCAAGGTCAACACGTCTATCCTCGACGACCCACGATACGACCTAATGTTCAGCGTTGAGGAGGTCAACCGCCTCGCCACTGAAGGCATGCCTTTCAGGGACGCATACAGGAAGGTTGGCGCCGACATAGCTTCCGGCAACTTCAAGCCAAACAAGGACATCAGGCACACCCACGAAGGCAGCATCGGCAACCTATGCAACGAGCAGATTGCCTCATTGATGGAAAAGGTATGGCAAGGATTCGGCTTCGAACGCATGGAGGAGGCTGAGGAAAGGTTGGCAAAAGGATGAAGACACCGGCATACAGACAGGGACTATACGTCATGCTGACCATGCTATGCGCCGTGCTGGCCACTGGCTGCAAGGAAGACGAGGAGGTTTACAACACATACAGCAACCTCCCCGCCAAGTTCACCATGCAAAACACACTACAGGCACCGGCCTTGCACAACGCCCTCAACAACATGGGAGAGTTTTGCACCGTCACCATCACCAAGGACGGCAAGCAGTTCATGTTCAAGGGTAGCGGCAAAGAACCCTCGTATGTCAACATCACCGCAGAAAACGACTACAACGGATTCTACCTCGGGCTCAGCGGACTCGTCATCGGACTGCCCAACATTCCCGAGATGGGCAAGGACAATCCTTCTGTCATATGCTTCGACCTTGCGTGCTCCAACTGCTACGAGAAGTATCACATCACTAAACCTCTCGGCATGCAAGATGCCGGCTACGCCCATTGCTCGTCATGCAATAGGACATACAACCTAAACGACGGAGGGATTGTGTCCTCTGGAGAAGGAGGGGTTAGGCTCTATCGCTACCGCGTAAACTACTACCCCAACAACACCCTTGTAGTAAACAACGGATAGCCGGGCGAAGGACATGTCATGGCAAATTGCGGACGTTTTGCGAAAGATTTTCACTCGTGTACTTTCTTTTTTCAACTAAATGACGTATCTTTGCAGCCGCAAAGGTCGCCCAGATGGTGGAATTGGTAGACACGAGGGACTTAAAATCCCTTGACCATTGCGGTCGTACGGGTTCGAGTCCCGTTCCGGGCACCAGCTTTCAGCATCCCTTCCAGGAGATTCCTGCAAGGGATTTTTTCATGGGACACGCACTCACGGGATGACCCGAAACAAGTTTCCTCCCGTGGAAAAATATTTCCCTCGGGAGGAAAAAAAATTCCTCGGGAGGGAGACTACGGGATGCCTGCCCGACATGGTTGTGGCTACACGGGTCTTACGGCCTGCAACACCCCGCCACACATATCGAGGCAAACGCCCCAAATACATCACACAAATGAAAGGAAAAGCAATGGACATGGGATGCGACATCAAGCTAAGGGTGCAGGAGAGCATGGAGATTACCAAATTCCAGAAACGCGTCTACCTTGCCCTTTTGGAAGTGCCAAGAGGCAAGACCATCACGTACGGAGAACTTGCCAGGCGCGTGGGTTGCCGCAGCGCACAGGCAATAGGGCAGGCTCTCAGGCGCAACCCCTTTGCCCCCGACGTACCATGCCATAGGGTAATATGCGCCAACGGCGACGTAGGAGGCTACCTCGGGCACCGTGACGGGGAATACCTTTCAAGGAAGTTGGCTTTGCTCAGGGAGGAGTCCGACGAGCGCACTACCACAGACAGAGAGGCGAAACGCCACACCCGGGAGGATCAGGCATCCCCTCACATAGCATGAGCAGGCATCATTCCGTGACCGCCTAACCATCCAGCCTTGCCAAGGGCATCAATACATCCTCTTCAGCACAGCCCCACGATAATAGTGATTCAGTATCTGGCGGAACGTATATCCCCTGCTGCCCATGACGGCTGCGCCTATCTGGCACATTCCTACGCCATGCCCCCAGCCACGTCCGTGCAGTATGAATTTCTGCGGCACGCCGTCCGACACATCCTGCACCTCCACCGTAAAGGCACTGCTCTTGAGATGGGTATTGCTCAGCATCTTGCGTATCTCCAGTTCCTTGCCTACGGTAAAGGCTTTTTCCGAACCCGTTACGAGAAGTCTGCTTATATGACCGCCGGGACCGCTCTCGACAGGCTCCAACGAGATGATGTCGCCGAGGCTCATCTTCAGATGTCCCTCAATCAGAGTCCTGAGTTCCTGCTGGGAATATTCAACCGTCCAACGATAGAAATCCTTTGTCTCTTGGTCGTAGTCGTTCAGCACCTGACTCAGCACACCCGTGTCGGAAACATTGCAGAATGTGTCTTCCACGGAGGAGAGATAGGGATGCCTCACATTCTCCCAGCAATACTGATACTCGTTGGTACGACCTCCGCAGCACTTGCCGAAACGGGTGTCACACACTTCTCCCCCGTATGTCAGTATCTGCCCCCTGGTGGCCCTTATGGCAGCCTTCACCTGTGAAGGCGAAGTCAAGGTCACGCCCTGGTACCTCTGGCAATGGTCGTCTGCGCACACGTCGAATACGGTGTGGTCGTCACGGTCATACCACCTTAAGAGACTATCCGCCGTACGCTGGAAGGAGAAGAACGACGCGCTGTCCGAAGCCTTTGCCTTACGTTTCTCCATCTGGGCATACAGCCAGCTCCTGCTTATGACAGCCGAAGCCTTCAGGAATTCAAGGTTGCACGACCCCCTCATCTCACTGCCGATGACACTCGTCAGATACTCCTCTGCAGGCAGTATGTTGATTACGGTTATCCTATCCTCGTCCACCACGAGCCTCAGCACCCCCGAGAAGGTCTGCGTCTGAAGCCTCTCCCAGTGGAACCTGCGCCCGATGGTTACGTTGTACAGGCTGAACGTGGACTCGTCTGTCTCGGGCCTGAACGTCAGGTCCCGGTATAGTGCCCCGTTCCACTTGATGCACCCATCCTGACACTCCACATGCTGCATGCCGCTTACCTCCACGCCCTTGGCCACATACTTGCCGTTAACGCAGAAGGCGACCTTGCTGTCTGTCAGGATGCCTACGCTGACGTCTGGCTCCGTACACCCACTGCTCTCCACCAGGTCGCATTCCTCTTCCTTCCGGGGCTGGTCGGTAAGTTGCGCTATGACAGGCTCCAGCTCATCCATTCCCATGGTGACCTCCTGCAGTATGGAAGCTGCCAATTCCGATGTGATGCGGTCAAAATCCTCCTCTCTCGGAGTAATTATCAGCCCACACATATCCAGTGCGCCGGGACTTACCAGCAAACGGCTGTCACCTTCCGCATAATAGCAATCCGGACGATGCTTTGAGCGTGGGAAGATCAGGGTCACGATTTCGTCAGGACGCGACGCGCCTCCTTCCTGTCGCCACGATACGAGATTCATCCTTGGCTCGTTCTCCCCGTCCATTACGGGAAGTGCCTTGTACACCCTTTGGCACAGGAGGCTGTCTGACTCGGCAGGCATACTGCGTATCACGAAGACGGGGCAAGCATAGGTGGTGAGCAGGTAAAGCCCACACCGGTTGCCCACGTTGCCAGCCTCCTCCATGCTTGCGGTCTGTTCCCCCGTCAGGGGATAAATCTTTCGCAGTCCGTTCTCGTACATGGCCCAGTCCCTCTCCAGTGGCACCACGCCCCTGCTACCAGCCTGTAGGTGCATGTGGTCGGGACATGAAGCCCCACACAAAGGGCCGTTGTAGAACACTATGTGGCGAGGCATGTTCCAAGCCATCTTATGCAAGGTGGCGAAACTGCTATATATGCGCTGTGGGGTATGCCTCCGTGAAGGAATGGTAAAATGCTGCGGCAATATGGGGAATGGGTTTACCAACACCTGATAGTGCTTCTCCGTCATGAGCTTATGTTGCTGTGCAGGCCTGTTGTGGTCGCACAGGAAACAGGGACGTTCGCTTATCGACTTGTTGTCTATCCTGGCACCCGTGCTTACTATCCTGGCTGGGTTCCACTGAGCCTGCAGCATGGTGTCGCCCAATGGCAACTCCTTTGTCTGCACACTTTCAGCAAGCTGCCGATACCTCTCGGCAGCCTCGGGCCACTGCTTCAGCTCGTCCTCGAAGAACATATCCACCTCCTCGGCACTCAAGTGGTGCTGCCACATGGCATTCAGCTTTTGGCGTGCGGCTATCTCGATGGTACGCAACCTGTCCTTGTAGAGGTTGTTCCTGTTTATCTTGTCCTGGCTCAGTGCGGCATCGCTGTTACCATCCCACCTGCGGCACAAGTACAGTTCGTCGAATATGCGCCCTATCCTATATCTGCGGCTTATCATCAACCCAAGTGCGTAGTCTTCGCCATAACTGGTGTTGGGTATCTGTATCTCCCTAAGCACGGGGGTATAGAAAGCCCTCGGAGCCCCAAGCCCGTTGATGCGCAGGGCGTTGTTGCGTCCATTGTGCGCCGTCCATTCGCGGTGGTCTATCAGCCCGGGGGGAAGGGTGTTCAGCTGGAAGTCGCACATCCTGTACGAACCTATCACCATGGCCGCACGTTCTGCGTAGAATGCGTCTACCATGCGTTGCAGCGTATGCGGGGAGCTGTATAGGTCATCGCTGTCCAGCTGCACCACGAACCGTCCCACCCTGTCGTCGTGTACGGCAAGGTTCCAGCAACCGCCAATGCCGAGGTCGTCGCGGTCAGGCACTATGTGCAGCACCCTCTTGTCGTGGGCAAATTCCCTGATAGCCTCCGTCGTACCGTCCGTGCTGCCATTGTCCACTACCATCAGGTTGAACGCGAACGTCGTCTCCTGCCCAAGCACGCTGGCTATGGCATCGCGTATGGTTCGCACCCTGTTGCGCACCGGTATCACCACGGTTGCCTCCACCGGGAAGTCGCACTTGTCGAACCTTACCTCGTCGCATTCGTCGCCATGCAGGTAGGCGTTCAGCAGACGCAGGTGCCTTGTGCAGGCACGCTCCATCTCCACCTGCCTGTCCCTGTTGCGTGGGTCTACGTAGTCAAATTGCTTCTGGCCGCTCAGCCTCGTGTCCTGCTCCACCTCCGTATAGAGGAATTCGTCGATGTGGAAAGGCAACTGCTTGCGGCTCAGGAACAGGCGGAAGTCATAGAGTGCGGCGTAGCGGTAGTTGTGGAGATTCTCCTGCCCTACATATTCCTTCAGCACCGAGGAACGTATCAGCAATACCGAGCCCATCTGGAAGTCGTCCCTTACGCTGCCCGCCTGACAGTCTATCAGCGGCATGGCAGCCCTCTCTCCTGCCGGAGAAACGACATAGTGGTCGGCATAGAGCATCAACGCCCCTGTGTCGTCCGCTATCGTCAGCATCCTGTCGAGGGCGTGGTATCCCAACACCAGCTTGTCGTACTTGGTATACAGCAATATGTATTCCGACTCTGACGATTCGGCTATCTCGCGTAGGGTATGGGTACACTGTGGACCATTGTCCTTCATGTAGTGTACGGCATTCACGCAAGCACATGCCTTTAGTTGGCCTACGGTTGGCAGTGCCTGCTCATCGCTCTGCCATGGTATGTAACAGTCTATCCTGTGCTCCATAATCTGATTTAAATTGGATTGGAATAATGTTCAATGCGCTGTCGTCCTTGTCTCGGAGGCTGCTTTCGCCTCTTTCCACTTTTCCGGAAACGCCTTATTAAATTAAAATTTGGAAAACATCCACTTATCACACACAAAAGTACAACCTTTTTTCTTCATGGCAAAATAAATGTGTAACTTTGCATCATGACAGTTCACATTTTCAATCCCGATAACGACATGGCCCTTGCAGACGGCACTGCGGGCTATACTCCACCTGCCACAATCAGGCAAATGCGTAGCGAGTTGTGGTGGTTGCCAAACTGGTGGGCACACGACGACGACATAGTATGGAATGGCAAGGACCAGCTGTCCCTCGGAGAATCCGACGAGATACGCCCCTGGGGGTGGAGCCCTGCACTAATCCACAGGTTGAAGATGGCAGGCGTAGCAGAAGGACTCCTGCCTACGGACGACGAGATGGAACGCCTGCGCCAACTGTCACACCGCCAGACGGCAGTGGAGGCTCTGCGCAAGCAAAGAGACGACCGCCTGTTGGGCGAATCCCTCGTCGGGGACTCACACCTCTGCCACACGTGGGAGGAAGCTGCGCATGCCATGGAGCAATACCCCGAATGCGTGCTGAAGACCCCATGGAGCAGCAGCGGCAAAGGAGTCGCCTTCTCCTCGGCCAACAGAATCAAGGAGTGGTGCAGGAACGGAATACGCCGGCAGGGAAGCATCGTGGTAGAGCGCAAGTTGGACAAACTTGCCGACTTCGCCATGGAATTTCAATGCAAGGGAGGCGGCGTGGCGGAATACACGGGCCTTAGCCTTTTCTTCACAGGGTCCGATGGGTCGTACAGCGGCAACTGGGTTGCCCCGGAAAACCAGAAGGTGCAATGGCTGCTCCAGTACGTCAGGCCGCAACATCTGATAGACATACGACACTGGTGGGAAGAGTATCTTTCTCATGCTGACTACGTCGGCCCGGTCGGAGTGGACATGATGCTGTGCAGGGACGGCATCTGCCCATGCGTAGAGATCAACTGGAGGATGACAATGGGTATGGTCGCCAACCTCGTGGCAGCCCAGGGACGCTACGGCAAGCTCATAGTGGAATACATCTACGGACACTATTCCGCCGAAGTGGAGGCTTTCGGTTGACCGTCGGCCAAAAGTCACGACTCGGGATAATCCCTGCAAGCATCGGGGATTCCGCATCTTTCCAGCCTGTCATTCCCTTCGCCGTCCTTCACATGCAGGTACAGGTGGCTGTCAGTAGCGGATATGTGGTATATCGGATGTGGGAAGCGCAATACGGTTCTCCTGCTTCCGCTCCAGTCAAACACAAGGATGCGGTCAGAGCAATACGGCTCGTCCAGGATTCGCTTGTCCGAATACAGGGCAAAGACATGGCTGCTGTTTGCACACAGGTCCAGTACCCCGTTCCTCGTATCTGCCGTGGGAACCACCTGACTCATTCCTCCCACCACCTCAGCCACGTAGTCGGGATTGCCATACCTGTAGGACTCTACAACGTCTATCCCACCATCGCAGACCCTTAGG
>SFXD01000055.1 GCA_004559785.1 bacterium
TTCGTCATTTCCATGTCCTACACGCTTTTTGTCCCCAAAGATACGGCAAATGGAGGAAACTGCCAAACAAAACCACGTGAAATATTTGCTCCATACATCTTTATATAATGCAGCAATGAGCCGTGAGAGACCCCCTCAGTCCCCCTGTTTAGGGGGGAAGAGAGGTGAGCGATGAGCCGTGAGCAATGAGCCGTGAGCTAAATGTTAGGTGTTAGTGATTAGTGATTAAGTGCAACGCTTTGCCGTTAAGCAATGAGCCGTGAGCAATGAGCTGAATGAGTTTGCCCTGTTCCCTTGCCGACTGGCTGAAACGGCTCTTTGAACCTTATTTGAAGGGAGGAGAAGCTGCATAAAGGACAAATGCTAAAGTTGAGTTATATAAATAATGTTGCAAATAGTCAGCAAAATGTTGTTTTACGTAACATGATGTCATTCGGGAATATCACGCTTTTCGATACAATCTGGAAGAGGAAATTCCGCATTTTGACGCGCTTTTTTGTTATTTTCAACCACATCGTGACATGGTTTCCGACTAAAAAATCTATGGACGTACGTCCAAGCAACCTTTGGTCGTACGTCCTTATACCCTTAGGACGTACGTGCATACACCCTAACGCCGTTCGACCATACAGCCATGGACGTACGTCCAAAGAATAATTCCTTTGGATTTCGTCATTAAACCGCCGGTTTCATGGCTTCTGAGAATCGCATATTTGTAAAGAAGGGAGACCTCGCTTGATTTTATCGCATTCTCAGAGACGATGGAAAAAGCAGAATGTAAGGAGAACAGGCGGCATTGCACCATTGTGTCAGTTAGTTGCCCATTAATATCTGCTCAGCTTTAGCATTTGACAAAACACCTTGCTCCTGATATAAAAAAGGCTAAGCACGGCTTTTTCCGTCCAATGTCAGCAAGGACTAATGCAAAAGTACATAGGATTCCGGAATGCGCAACCGGGATGCCTATAGCTTTTGGATTGCCTTTGCAGGACACGGCAGTCAGTAAACCAGGGTCAGCTCTCCGCCTTCCTTCAACAGGGCATGGGTGATGCGGAATTCCTTCAGGGTCTTTCCGTTCCAGCAAACGCGCCTCAGCCTCTGGCCTGCGGATGTCCTGCCAACCGTCCTTACCTTCACGGTACGCTCTCCGACTCTGATGTCCACCGAGTCGAACAACGGGGAGAACACCTCATAGGATGCCTCGCCCACCACTACGGGATAGAGTCCTATAGAAGCAAAGACATACCATGCGCTCATGGCTCCGTCGTCCTCGTCCATCTCGGGACAATATCCCCTCGGTGCATTGGCAAAGGCGCAACCCTTCCATGGAGTACGGTAAGCGTCGTTGCCTCCGTATCTGTGAGTGACGGACTCTGTCTGCAAGGGCCTTACCACAAGCCCCGTCTTCCATGGCATTCCCAGCCGCCCAAACAGGAACGGGACGTGTATGTCCGGTTCGTTGCCCTGATTGTAGAGCTCCTCGTCGAAGAAGCGCGTCAGCTGGGAAGCGAGTTCAGCCCTTCCCGTCATACCCTCCATGCGGCAGAGGTACATCGGAGCACCCCACCTGTACTGCCAGCGCGTGCCCTGGTACAACCCGTTCCCACGCATCTTGGTATATGTGCTGTCTATCTCCATGAACTCCCTCGGCCAGATGCTGTCGAAGATTTCCTCCCCCCGGGCAGTCCATCGCGCGGCATCCTCGCCGAAGCCCAGTTCGCCTGCCAGTTGCCCAAGAGCCCAGAAGTCGCCTGCCGCCTCAAGGCATTGGTCGGGTGACTTCAGCCCGAGCCGCTCCACCTCCTTTACCATGCCGGGATAAGCCTCGGCAAGGTTGGGGATGCCTATGCCCTGGCGATAGGCATCGAGCAGGGTGGCTATGGCATGTTCCGTGCGGACGGTGGGCACGCACTCGTACGGGGTACTCCAGTCCTTCTTGCCCGTGACGTACAACGTGGCAAGCGAGCGCATGATGTCGCTTGACCGCAGGGGGTCGAGCATGGTTATCAGGGGGAACTTAGTGCGGTAGGTGTCCCACAACGACCATGAACTGTAATACGTGAATCCTTCTGCCCTGTGCGGCTTGCCATCCGTACCAAGGTAGTTCACCATGTCGTCGTCAGTAACCTGGAAGGGGCTGTGGAACACCCTGTACAGCGAGGTGTAGAAGATGGCCTGCTGGTCGGGAGTGCCACCTTCCACCCTTATCCTCGACAGCAATTCCTCCCACTCTTGCGATGCCTTTTCGCGAATGTCAAGGAAATCTTCCCTCCACACCTTTTCCGCCGGCATGGCATCAAGTTCCGACTCCAATCCCGTGGACACCACTATGCGCAGCTCCACATACCGGGCTGAAAGATTGGGAAAGGTCATGCGCATCCTTCCCCCCTGGATGCCGTCCATGACAAAGGGGGCAGAAGAGTATATACGGTAGTGGAGGTGGTAGCTGCCATGCCCGCACGTATTGGAACAGACCGCCATGCCCTGTGCCACCCTGTCGCCCGTCTGCCTCAGCGACGAGGAGTGGACCCTGTCGAAGGCTGAGCCAGGATTGACAAGCAGCACGGCCTGCATCGTGCTGGGAAAGGAGAACCTCTCCACTGCCATTCGCCTGTCTGCGGTAGCCGTGAACCATACGCCATTGTTGAGCCTGACGCTGTAATATCCCGGGGCAGCTTGTTCGGTGCGCTTGTCCAACCTTACATCCTCACCTGTGGCATCCGGCATTATGGAGACGTTCCCGCCACATCCGCTGCCTCCTACCCCAGAGAGGCGATTGATGCTGAACCCGGAAATCCTGCTCTCCTCATAGTCGTAGCCAGGATGCTGCCTTGGCTTGCTGTCCGGACACACCTGTATCTGACCGTACGGCACCGTGGCCCCCGGGGTCATCTGGCCATAGTCGTTTGCCGTTCCGATATACAGGTTCACCTTGTCCAGCACACCTTGTGCCGAGGCCTTGGCATTGCCTTGCAACAACATCGCTGCAAGAGCGACACCTACGATGCTTAGTCCCTTTGCTGCCATTCTCATACTAATATCATGAATTACCTTTGCCAATCCGATTGCGGAAAATACCTCACAGGCGGCACGCATTGCCACGTGCAGAGGATATTTCACAATGCAAAAATACGTCTTTCCAAGGAAAAACGCATCTTTTCTCATTCTTTTCTTCACCTAATGTCGATAAATAAGGATTTTATACATACCTTTGGGGCAACAGAAACTAACATGCACTACGAAAACCATGAACAAGAGTATCTTGCTTGCACTATTCTCCCTGACGTGCATCCTTACGGCACCCAGGGCACAGCGTCCTATCCTTTCGCCCCTGCCACAGAAGGTGGAATGGGGAGAAAAGGCATTCAGGGGCGACCAGACACAATACATCCGTACCACAAAGGGGGTAGTAACCGACAAGGGGCTTGCCAAGTACAAACGCTTAGTGCCGAAACAGGCTGAAGGCTACTACCTAAAAGTAACGCCAGACGAAATCGTAGCAGTAGGCAGGGACGAGGCAGGACTCTTCTATGCAGAACAGACCCTCAGACAGATAACGTCAGCGGAAGAGGTGATGCAATGTGAGATAGCCGACTGGCCAAGCGTGGAGTGCCGCGGCGTGATAGAGGGCTTCTACGGCAACCCGTGGAGCCACCAAGACAGGCTGAGGCAGTTCGCATTCTACGGGCAGAACAAGCTCAACACATACGTATACGGACCCAAGGACGACCCATACCACCGCACACATTGGCGCGAGCCCTACCCCGACGACGAGGCCGCCCGGATAAGGGAACTGGCAGAGGCGGCACACAAGAACCATGTACAGTTCGTATGGGCCTTGCATCCTGGCATGGACATACGATGGAACCTGGAGGACAGCATGGCAGTAGTGAGCAAGCTTGAAAAGATGTACAGCCTCGGCGTAAGGTCCTTCGCCATCTTCTTCGACGACATCTGGGGAGAAGGTGCCAAAGGCGACAAGCAGGCAGGACTACTAAACTACGCTACCGACCAGTTCGTACGCAAGCACAGGGACGTACATCCCCTGATACTATGTCCCACCCAGTACAACAAGAGCTGGAGCAGCGGCGATTACCTCTCGACCCTGGGAAATACGCTGTACCCCGAGATACGCATCATGTGGACAGGAAACAGCGTGGTGGACATGATTGGGAAGCAGGACATGGAATGGATAAACTCGCAAATCAAGCGCAAGGCTTTCATCTGGCTCAACTATCCCGTCAACGACTATTGCCAGAGCCGGCTGCTCATGGGAAGGACATACGGCAACGACCTTGACATATACGACATGGTATCTGGATTCTGCTCCAACCCCATGGAGTATGCCGAGGCCTCGAAGGTCAGCCTCTACAGCATTGCAGACTATACGTGGAACATGCCACAGTACGACAGCGAGGTGAGCTGGCAGCATGCCATGGAGGCACTGATGCCCACCTGCAAGGAGGCTTTCGGCTTCTTCTGCATGAACAACGTGGACCTGGGCAAGACGGGGCACGGATTGCGCCGTGAGGGCGAAAGCCCGCAGTTCGGCAAGGGGGGACAGCCGTCCCTCTTCGACTTCATGCTGCTTGATGCTAATGCCGATGCACTGCTGGCCGACAGCGTGAACCAACCCGAGATGCTGCAGGAGATAGCCCCTTGGGTAGAAAGCATGAAGCTGCTGGGACAGCGAGGCATACAGGTAATGCAGATGAAGGCCGCATTGGAAAGGAAGGACTCCGTAGAGTTCATCGGACACTACAAGGCACAGGCTGCCATAGAGCAGAAGCAAAAGGCCATCACAAGCCGCGACTATGAGGGGAGCATAGTCAAGGCCAAGCCCGTGGTGAGCGGCGACGTCATCACGCCCTGGGTGAACGAGGCCTGTGCCAGCATGGTGAAGGAATACAAGAACTCGTATTCCTACGGCAAGCAGTTCCTGCCATACCAGGTGCTGGACGACGGGCAATACCTGATTATGGCTGAGGGCAAGTACCTTACTGATGCCGAAGCATCAACCGACAGGACAGGTGACTTCCCCGTATTCCTCTCTGACAGGGACACCATCAATCCGCAACGCCAGCTGTGGAACATAGAGCTGAGCGTGGCCACCGGCAGATATAAGGTTACCAACGTACAGGACGGCAGGTACGTCAACGAGAGAGGTGCATTCTGGGCAGACAAGGACGTCAACCCCTACGACCCAGAGTGGCACACGTTCACAATCCTTCGTGCGGAAGAGGGTTATACCATACAATGCGGGGGGAGTGCAGGCAACGGCTACTGGATTCTTGGAGACAATCGCATCACCAACGGCACAGAGCCGTATACCTTCCGCATCATTCCTTTGCAATGACTGTTTCCTTTTACGAATATATAAGGGTAGTTAGCCGTGAGGGGTCGAACACCTCAGAGGCGGTGGCCTGCAGGGCCTGAGGTGTCAGGGAGTCGAGGCGGTCGAAGAGCTGTTGCATACTCTGAGTGGTGCCATAATGCAGGTAACGCTTAGCCATGCCAAGTGCCACGTTCTCCCCATTGTCGTACGCCACGCCAATCTGTCCCTTGAGCTGCCTGCGCGCCGCATCAAGGGTCCGCTGCGTCATTGGGGCATCGGCAAGACGGGCCAGTTCGCCCCTGACAAGACGCATGCACCTCTCTACGTCATGCCCGTCACAACCGAAATATACGCTCCATACACCGCAATCCGTATATGCTACGGAAGCACTCTCCACGGTGTACACCAACCCACTTCTCTCCCTCAGCGAAAGGTTGAGCCTGCTACCCATGCCAGGACCTCCGAGGATGTTGTTCAGCAGATACAGGTGCAGGTGCCTTGGGTCGCTGCCACCGAAGCCTACGGTACCCATCATGACGTGAGCCTGGTGAGTGCCTTTGGTACGTACTACGACATTGCCCCCGGCTGTCACATCCTGCCCTCCCAAAATTGGGGATTGCCGTCCAAAGACGACGCCCTCGGTGGCAGGCTGCCATGATATCCTGTCCATGCACCTGTCGGCGAGCCTCAGCACTTCTGCCGGATTTACGTTACCATAGACGTACAGAACCATTCTATCTGGCGTATACATCCTTCGCGTGAAGGACTGCACGTCTGCCGACTTCATGCCTCTTAGCACGTCTGCCTTGCCCAGGATGTTGCGTCCAAGGGGATGTGACCCAAAGAGCAGTTCCTCGAATTCGTCGTAAATGAGTTCGCTGGGCTGGTCGTTGTAGCTCTCTATCTCGTCGATGACCACCTCCACTTCCTTGTCCATCTCACGTTGCGGATAGGTGCTGCACATCACGATGTCCATCAGGGTGTCTATTGCACGTGACAGGTGAGGACGGAGGAACGCACTGTAGTAAACGGTCTCTTCCTTGCCTGTGTAAGCGTTGAGGTCTCCTCCCACGCTCTCCATGCTGTTGATTATCTGACGAGCCGTTCGCCTGCGTGTTCCCTTGAAACTTAAATGCTCGGTGAAATGAGCCATTCCGCTTTCTTCTTCCCTCTCGTCCCTCGTACCCGCATCCACAGCAATGCCACAGTACACCACCTCGGAGGTACTGGGAGCGCAGATAATTCGGAATCCGTTGTCAAGTATGTATTCCATGTGTTTCTTTCATGGGGCATGTCTTCAGCCCCCCTGTTTCCTATCCAGATATTGCTTCAACTTGCCTATTGCCTTCACCCTTTGACTTATGCTTTCCCTGGTCTCTGTTGAGAGTTCGTGGTAAGTACACTCGAACCCCTTGGGAACGAACACAGAGTCGTAGAACACCGTCTCCTCCAGCGGACATGACGGTTCGTCTGCCACACGACCCTCCAGCACTCCGTCGAAAGTCTCCGTGTGGCACTTCTCGGGGTTGTCGTAGTCGCCTGTTATATATGCTATCACCGTATGTATCATGGCACGGCGTGGCTTACCCTGAAGGTCGACGAGCAATCTCCGTACATTCCTTGCCGAATCGTAGTCGATAGGCTTGTTGTGGACGGGAGCATGAATGTGGAGGGTGTTTAGCAGTTCCTGCGACACCTCGTCGCTATACCCCTCCATTATGAGAGCCTCGCCCTGCGGCTGACGCGAATCAGAGAAAGAGCAATAGTTGCGGGAATGAACCCCGGGCAAGCCTCCCAAACCCTCGCATTCGAGGGCCGTATCGTCCGCAATGCAGTCAAATCCGTAGTACCGCTTGACAAACCTCGCCTTGAACAAAGCGTTGCCTGCCAGGCTGCCTGCCCTCTCGGGGATATCGATGTTGCATCCTATTTCCTCCAGCGAACGTATCTCGTAGTCCTCACCCATCGCCTTCCTCACCTCTTCCAGCTTATGGGACGAATGCGTGGCAAACACCAGTGTGCGCTTGTCTTTCACACCCTTTGAAACCTTCACCTTCATCTGGTCAAAGCCATGCCCCCATACGCCTGTTGCGTCGCTCATAGAGACGAAGGCGTAAGGGTCGATGCTCTTTATGAGCCGTTGCATGCTGACCTTGTCACGCTCCCTGATGATGCTGACTACCACCTTGCGGTCGGTATGTGTATACCACCCCTCGCCATCGAGCATGGTGACTCCATGCTTAGTGCGCAGGATGGCGTCTGCTATCGCTCCGGGATTGCGGCTGAATATCATGAACTGTACGCAGTGATGCTGGCGCCGCATGATATAGTCGAGCGTCATGGAGCAAACGAAGAGCATTACAAAGCCATAGATGACCCTAAACCAATCATGGAAGACGAAGTAGCAACTGGATATGATGACCACGTCACAAGCCATGATGACGGAGCCAAGGGACACAGGCCTGTACTTGTTCACTATGGCTGCAATGATGTCCGTACCACCTGTAGAACCATTGTTCTCGAAGCAGAAGGCGAGACCTATCCCATTGATGATGGCTCCAAGCACACATGCCATGAAGTACGCCTCGTCGCCCATGAGGCGAGGCAATGACATGATCCCGGTAACGGGGTCGGGAACTTCTACCAGACGCTGCCACAGCCACAAGACAAGCGTCATCATCAGCACTCCGTAAATGGTCTTGAGACAGAACTTGAGTCCGAGAACCTTGACAGCCACAAGCAGAAAGCATAGGTTGATGCCTATGTACGTGACCTGCACCTCCACTCCGGTAACATAGTAAATGATGGCGGATATACCGGCCACGCCACCCGTGGTAAGCCCGTACGGCAACATGAATACCGTTACCCCGAATGCATAGAGTGTGACGCCTACCGTAATGAGCAGGTAGTCCTTGGCTTCTTGTAGGATATACGACCGTTCCATGCCTTAGTATATGAGTGTTAGATACTGATATCCGAATGGGGGAAAAGGCTCACCGCCCACCCCTCTGACAATACTTCAGTTGGATGAGCGGTGACAATGTCTTTTACTTACCCTCCACCATGGGGTAGCATGTCTTTATTTCTGCTCGGCGGCATTCCTCTTGCCAATCGTGAAGAGAGCCGTCGGAGCTGCGATAAACATTGATGAGAACGTGCCGAATACCACACCCAGAATCATGGCGAAGGAGAAGCTGATGATGCTGTCCGCGCCCTTGAAGAACAGGCCTATCACGAAGATTACAGCCAATACTATGAAGGTTGATACCGAGGTGTTGACGGTACGGTTGAGCGTAGAGTTAAGAGACTCGTTGAAGAGGGTCTTCTTGTCACGCTTGGGATGCAGTCCGATGTTCTCGCGTATACGGTCGAACACAACCACCTTATCGTTGATGGAGTAACCGATAGCCGTCAGGATGGCACCAATGAATGTCTGGTCAATCTCGAGGCTGAAAGGTACGAGACCCCACAACATGGCGTAGGCACCAAGTATGAACAGGATGTCCGCAAACAATGCCACGATGGCACCCACGGAGAATGCCAGGTTGCGGAAACGCACGAAGATGTAAGCGAATATCGCAATGAAGGCAAGGATTACCGCAATGAAGGCACCCCTCGTAATATCCTCGGCGATAGAGGGACCCACCTTCTGGCTACTGATGATGGAGCCTCCGTCACGCACGTCGCGGTTGATGAAGTTGTCCAGCGTAAGATCCTGTGCAAGGCATCCTGCCTGCTGCAAGGTATTGAAGAGTTTCTCCTCTATCTCGCTGTCTACCTCAATGCCATCCTCGTTGATGCGGTAGTTGGTGGATATACGCACCGTCTTGCCGTCTGTACCAAGGTTAATGGCACTGGTCGTACTACCCTCAAATGCAGAGTTCAATGACTCTCGAATGGTACCCAGGTCTGCCGTATTGTCGAATACGACGACGAAGTTGCGGCCTCCCGTGAAGTCGATGCTCTTGCTGAATCCGCGTCCGAAGATGAAACCAAGGCAGATGAGTGCGAACACGCCAAATACCATGAAGCTGGTCTTGGCACTCTCCATGAACTTGAAGTTAGGATTCTTGAACGAAAGACGGTTTCCTATGCGAGTCTTGAATTTGAGGTTCAGCCACTTGTCGCGTGCCATTACCTCTGTATATACTACGCGCGTGAGGAATACGGCCGTGAAGAAGCTGACTACGATACCTATGCCCAGCGTGGTGGCAAAACCACGTATTGGACCCGTACCGAAGTAGAACAATATGATGGCTGTGATGATGGACGTAAGGTTGGAGTCGAAAATTGCGCTGAAGGCATTGCTGTAACCGGCGGCAAGGGCCTCGCGCACCTTCTTGCCGGACTTCAGTTCCTCCTTGGTACGCTCGTAGATTAGCACGTTGGCATCAACAGCCATACCCAGCGTAAGTACCATACCGGCTATACCGCTCATGGTAAGCGCTGCCTGGAAACTGGTCAGCACACCAACCGTGAAGAAGAGGTTGAGGATAAGGGCGCAGTTGGCAACCATACCAGGGATAAAGCCATACATGGCTATCATGTAGAGCATCAGGATAATGAAAGCGAGCACGCAACTGTAAATACCCATCTGTATGGATTCTGCTCCAAGAGTAGGACCTACGATTTCCTCGCTCACAATCTTGGCTGGGGCTGGCATCTTACCAGACTTCAGCACGTTTGCCAGGTCGCGCGTGTCCTCTGCAGTGAAATTACCCGTTATCTGCGAATTGCCGCCGGTAATCTCGTTCTGCACTGTTGGGGCACTGTATACGTTGTCGTCGAGGACGATAGCAATAGCACGCTTCTGGTTAGCCTTGGTAAGGGCAGCCCAGCGACGTGCGCCGTCTACGTTCATCCTCATGCTGACGCAGGGACGTCCGTTTTGGTCGAACTCGTCCTTTGCATCAGTCACCACGTCGCCCTCAAGTGGAGCACGTCCGTTACGCTCGGTAACCTTGATGGCATACAGTTCGTAGATGTTGGCATTGGCACCGTCTCCCATACCCTTAACGCCCCACTTGAGACGAAGGTCAGAAGGCAACACCTCCTTTGCCTCTGGTGTGCTGAGCAATTCGTCGATTGCATCCATGTCACGCCTTGCAGCAAAGCCCACTACACATCCGTAGGCACCCTGCGGCACCTGCAGACGGCTCAGGATGGGATGCTGGCGGTGCATCTTCTCAATGTCGGCGGCCGTAGCGGCACCCTGCTTACTGCCTGTCTCTCCACCAACCACGGCAGCAAGGTCTCCCTTGGCATCCTCGGCTGTGGTATCAGCCTCTGCCACGTCTCCTGCCTCCACGGCGATGGTGTCGGCGGCTTCCGTGCCAGTACTGCTAAGTACGGCAGCGAGCTTGCTGTCGAGTGAAACCAGGAATGGCACTATCTCCTGTGTGTTGTAGGTCTCCCAGAACTCCAGGTTGGCACTTCCCTGCAGCAACTTGCGCACGCGCTCGGGCTCCTTTACGCCTGGCATCTCCACCATGATGCGTCCTTCCTGCCCCTCCAGTTCCTGTATGTTGGGCTGTACCACGCCAAAGCGGTCGATACGTGTACGCAGCACGTTGTAGGAGTTGGAAATGGCACTCTTGACCTCGGCACGCAATACGCTCTCAACCTCAGAGTCCGTGCTCTTGGTAGTCACCTTGTCACGCAGCTGCTGCGTGGCGAACAGTTCGGCAAGAGCCTTCTCCGGGGCTATGGCCTTGTAATCCTTGATGAATAGAGTGATGAAATCTGTCTGGCTGTTTGCAGCCTCCTTGGTCGCCTGCTCGACGGCCGTGCGGAAGTTCTCGTCAGTCTCTTCCTTGTGGTCGGCAAGAGCCTTCACTACGTCGGGTACGCTCACCTCAAGGATTACGTTCATGCCACCCTTCAGGTCAAGGCCGAGGCCTATTCCCATTTCGCGGCATTCCTTCAATGTCCATACATTGCAATAAACCTTGTTGTTGAGCAGAGAATCCATGTAGCGGTCAGCTGCTTCCTGTCCCTCTGTCTGGGCTACCTTTTCAACCTGTTTCTCAAGACAACTGGTCTTTACGGAAAAACTCAGGTAGAAGATGCACACCAGAGCAAGCAGGAGTGCGAAAACTTTTACGAATCCTTTGTTTTGCATTGTTTGTTTTATTTATTTGTTGTTGTTTATGTTCGGTTTACACACAGAATAGTGCGCAAAGATACACTTTTTTCGTTAAACGAGCGACCTTTTCGCTTTTTTTTATATTCTAAAGTTTCTTTATTTCTGTTTCCTATGGAGATAAGTTACCAAAGGATAGTGGTCGGAAGTGTCCACCGTGTTGTCTACATAGCATTTCTGGCATTCCCAATCAGGAGTGAAGAAGAGATGGTCGATACGCACGTAGAAAAGTTTCCTGTTGTACGAGAAACTCAGGCCGTCTCCCTTCTCCGTATAGGCGGATTCCAGCCTTCGGCGAAGCGACTGGAAGGTGTACGAAATGGGGGTGTCGTTGAAATCCCCGCAGAATATCATGCTGCAACCATCATGCCTCTTGATACAACTTACGAGCGAGTCTGTCTGCTGGCCGCGATATACGGCGGCATTGCCCAGCTTGCGGGATATCATCCTTCCGCTCTGCCTTATCTGCTCCTTCTGGTGCTCGTAAATCATCTGGTCGTACTCAGACTTGTCCTCCTCGGTAAGGCGGTTACTCTCAAGGTGGTTGTTGGCAAGGAGAACGGTGTCGGCTCCTATCAGCACCCAGCTGAACAGCGTTCCGTTGCCTCCCTCCTTGGAGGGGAACTCTATCACCGGCGGCTTCCCGACAAAGGGGAAACGCGAAAGAGTGACACGCGACTTGTCCTTGCACATGGCGTATCCAAGCGAATCCTGCCAAGACTGCAGCATGTTGGTGGCGGCAGAACTTCCGGGACATTCCTGCAGGCAGACGATGTCGGGACGCACCTCCCTTACGAGACTGTCCAGCGACGGCAACTTCTCGGCCTTCATACCGCCCACGTTATAGGAAAGGATGCAGACGGCATCGTCCGCTACGTCGCTATCCCCGCTGATGGGACAATAGTCCATGACATAGCCCCATACCGATAGCACGCCTACAAGCGGGATGCAGGCATAGCGAGCCTTGAATATAAGCCACATCACGAAAAACAAAACGTTTGCCACCAGGAAGAAGGGAAACGCCAGTCCCATCAGATGCAGGTATGGCACCTTGGCAGGAGACAAGTATGTACTCAACACGCATACCCACAGCAGGCATACGGTACATACGTTGGCCCCTGCAAACAGGGTAGCAAGCAACCTCCAAAGCAAATTGCCGCTGTGGTCTTTCTTCTCAGCCATGTACAAAAGTCCCCCCGTCTGTTGGCTAATGCCTGAATATCCTACGCTTCTCCTCCTCCGTCAAGCTGCCATAGCCATGTTTCCTGACCTTGTCGAGGATGCGGTCCAGTTCGTCCTCCTCCATCTTCTTGCGCTGGTTGTACTCCATCTCCTGCCCGAACTTGCCGCCACGCTCTACCATGAAACGGTTGCCGCCCCTGCGCCCCAAGCCAGACAGCCAACGCTTGATGCCGTCGAAACCACATCCCCCATTACCTCTGTTGCGGTCGGAACGCCTCCAGTAGAGTATCAGCAGCAAGCCAAAAAGCATGCCACCCAGATGTGCTACATGGGCTACACCGTCGCTGGGACCAAGCAGGGCATAGAGAAGTTCTATCACGGCATAACCCACCACGAAGTACTTTGCCTTGATGGGTACGGGGATGGGGATGATGAACATCCTCTCCTCGGGATATGCCATTCCGAACGAGAGAAGCACGCCATACACACAGCCAGAGGCACCAACGGTGGTCCAGGCATTCAGATAGTCGGACATGCCTACAATCTGGTAGCCAGTGTTCACCTGACCGAACTCGCCAAGTCCGGCATATAAATAATGTGCATATTGTGCGACTTCCTGAGTTAGGCCGGCACCAATGCCACACAGAAGGTAAAAGAGGATGAACCTCCTCTGCCCCATCGTAGCCTCCATGATACGCCCGAACATCCACACGGCAAACATGTTGAAGAACAAATGGTAGAAATTATGGTGCATGAACATGTATGTGAACAACTGGTACACGTGGAAATCGCTCGCCAGCAAGAAGTGCAAGCCAAGCATATCTTCCAAATCCACGCCATACAGGGAGGAGGCATACGAACCTGCAAAGAACAATACGTTAATTATAAGCAGGTTTTTTGTTACTGGAGGCATATTACCCATAGTGAGAGTCTACTTTATGATTTACGCACTGCAAAGGTATGAAAATAATGTATAAAACAGGCATATTGCACCATATTCGTATGCTTTTTTCACGCTTTCACATATTTTTTCCCCAAAAAACTTTGGCAGTAAACCAACTTTGCATATATTTGCGTAACGAAATATTTGCATTTAACACATTTATAAACAAGTAAACATCCATTTATTATGAACAAGACAGAATTGGTAGCCAAAATCGCTGAAGGAGCAGGCTTGAGTAAAGTAGACGCAAAGAAGGCGTTGGACGCTACGCTGGAGGCCATCACCAACGCAGTAAAAGCAGGAGATAAGGTTGCACTCGTAGGCTTTGGCACATTCGACGTTACAGAGCGCGCAGAACGTCAGGGTATCAACCCAGCAACAAAGGAGACCATCACCATTCCAGCCAAGAAAGTTGTCAAGTTCAAGGCTGGCGCAGACCTGGCAATCTAAGCCATCTGCAAGTAATGCGCAATCGCAATGGAGGGGAAAGCCAAGCGGCTTTCCCCTCCATTCCTTTTTCACGTGCTACATCCCTCCGTTCCACAAAGTGTGCAACACACCAGGAAACGGAGGGATGCTCGGTCTCTGTTTAGGAAAGGCAACTTTCCCGAATCATCACAAAACTTTACTTACCATATATTGTCCCAGACATTGTCGGACGTTTCCTTGGACTCAAACGTCACGTCAGTTGCTACATCTACCCCCTTGAGGGACTCACCTCCATTAGCTGAAAGCGAAATCAAATTCTCCGTGGACACCTCCATATATGACGACATTGGTGCCTTGTATAGTTTCTTTTCCATATTATTGACCTTAATTTATAGTTTTACGTTCCTTACTTGATTACATACTTCTTTCCGTTCACCACATATACGCCTGCAGGAAGGTTCATGAGACAAGTGGAACCTGCCACCGACTGGGCTACCTTGCGTCCATTGAGGTCGTATACGTCCACCTCGCGGTCTACGATTTCTCCATCCTGTGTGATGCTTACTACTCCAGTCTCCTCATCGCCCAGTACGAGTGCGATTTCCTTAGCTTCTGACTGTGTACCCTTCACTACGAACAGGGTGCGGAAGGGGTTGAGAGTACCGCTCTCTGCCTGTACGAACTTGCCACCGGTATAGCCGTATACGGTGCCGTCTTTAACAGCATCGGCAGATGCCAACTGCTTGTATGTTCCCATCTGGTATGCTCCGCCGTTTGTAGTTGCCTTCTTCAAGCCTTCTGTAGCGGGAGCAGCATATAGGCGGACATTCTCTAATTTGTTGTCTTTAATGAGCTTGTCTGACGTGGGCTGCACGAGGTAAGGCTGGTTGGCATTCAATGTACCTGTTTCAACCCTTGAGAACTTGAGGGCTGAGCCTGTATATGTTGCCAACTCCCATACAGTACCGTTAACCTTCTCTACAGGTACCTCGACAGGAAGGATGAATGTAGACACATTGCCGGCAGTAACTGAACGTTCGTAGTTGAGCTCACCTACCG
>SFXD01000056.1 GCA_004559785.1 bacterium
TAAGTTGTAGGTGTTATCCGAAGTCATTCTGAAACATATTTGCATTTACCACTGCCTCATCTTCAACAAGGGTTTTCATCACTTTGCAGAATGCCTTGACCAAAAGTGACACAGGCATCAGTTTTTCGAATTTTGTCATAATCGCTTGTTGCTTTATTTTTGGAGTGCAAAACAAGCGACTATTAATGCCGTAGCCAACTTTAGTTTGTAGTTCGCTGGTTTTGGTTTGTAGTTGCGTTATCGTTAAACAATCAACTTTGGGCTAATTTATAGAACACCCCTAAATCAAGTTGTAGATATGGCTTTCTTGTTTTTTTTGCAAAGGCATGAAAATATCTCGTATTTCCAAATGGCAGGGCACTTTCCATAGGTAAGGGCAAGCATAAGGCAGGATTTTCGCCCAATAGCGATAGGACAGGCGAAATAAATAGCCAAATCCTGTCATAATTGATAAATTTTTCATAAATTTGCATCCGCCATGCGCCTATTTGCCTTGTTTGGATGGCATGTGGCATATACATTATATATATAGTACATATACGATACAGACTCAAAGATGAACAGGCGGGAGTTTATTCACAGGTCAGCACTTTTGGCAGGAGCAGCTTGCGCAGGTGTGCAAATGCGGGCAGAGGACATGCTCGCTCTGGGAGAACCGTCCCTCGTGATAGGCATTCTCAGCGACATTCACGTCCGTGGCGAGGAGACGGCAGAGGCCTTCGTGCACGCCCTTGAGTATTTCCGTGCGCAGAAGGTGGACGGAGTAATCATAGCCGGAGACATGGCGGACCAGGGGTTGGAGCCGCAGCTGGAGGTGGTTGCCAAGGCATGGTACAGGGTCTTCCCCAAGGATCGCGGAATGGGAGGTAAACATACGGAGAAGCTTTTCGTATATGGCAATCACGACGTGCTGGCAGCTACGTGGAATGGTACGATAAAATCCGTAGGGGCAGACGTCGCCGAGAGGCTGGACATAGGCAAGCGTCCGGCAGAGATATGGAAGAAGTGTTTTCATGAGAAATATACCCCGATATGGATGAAGACCATCAAGGGCTACCATTTTGTGGGGGCGCACTGGCATGAAGGCAACATCCCGGGGCTGGAAGACTTCCTGCAGAACCACCATGACGAACTTAGTGGGGAACGCCCATTCTTCTATATACAGCATCCGCACCTGAAGAATACTTGCAATGGTCCCTGGGCATGGGGACAAGATGACGGTACCGTCACCAGCCTCATGTCGCACTACCGTAATGCCGTGGCATTCTCCGGACATAGCCATTCCCCCTTGGGTGACGAAAGGAATTTCTGGCAGGATACGTTTACCAGCATCGGAACCTCTTCGCTGAGTTACCTCTATCCGATGCCGGCGCGCGAGAATACATACCAAGATGACAGTTCTATCAAGCCACCTACGCAGATGGCAAAAATGGGATGCTCGGATGGCAGGCAGGGTATGCTGATGAAGGTGTTCGAGGACTGCCTGGTCTTCGAGCGCAGGGAGTTCGTCTACGATCAGGAGGTGGCTGACCCGTGGATAATGCCACTGCCTGTGTCGCAACGCAATCCCCTGACATTCGAGTACAGGGGCAGGATAGCTCCTGTGCCGCAGTTTGCAGCCGGCAGCAAGGCTATGGTAACACAGGCCCTGGGCAAGGACCGATATGGTACGGAGCAACAGCAGGTCACAGTACACTTTCCCAGCGTGCTTAAGAAGGACACTGGCGTGAGGGCTTTTGACTATGAGGTGCAGGTGGAATATGAGTGGCTTGACGTGAGGTTCGTCACAGGCACCAAGCGTGTCTTCTCTCCGCATTGCTATCTTGGTGAGGAAAAGGATGCTGGCGAGGTGGTGTGCGTGTATGGCTTAGGCGAGCTCCCCAAGGACTTCCGCTACCGTTTCGTGGTACGTCCATGCGAGTGCTTTGGCAAGAAGGGCGAGCCTATATATACCGATTGGATAGACGGCTCTGTATCATAAGGGGGTGTGCCGTGTCGTGCAGCCATGCCATGCAGCACAAATCGATACAGACTACTTGAATACAATATAATATATCATCAATGGCAAAAAAAGGTATATTGTTTGCAGCAATGCTGTCCGTATGTGCCGCAGTGGCGTCAGCGGCCGACTTGAAATTGAAGATTACCAAGAAGTACATTAATTTCCCTGTCTCACACAAGGTAGACCGACGTGCCATGACACTCTCGGTAAGGGGACAGGAGCCATGCCGCTTTGTCATCAGGCTTGCCGATGGCGAGCCAGACTACTGGGTGTTCCGTGACGTGAGCAACCTGAAAGGCAAGACCGTTACCCTAAGCTACGAAGGCAGCGAGGCCGCCTTGGCAAAGGTTTATCAGGATGACCGCATAGCCGGGGAGGATGAGATATACAACGAGAAATATCGCCCGCAGTATCATTTCACCACGCGCCGCGGTTGGATAAACGACCCCAACGGAATGGTATTCTACAAGGGAAAGTACCACTTGTTCTACCAGCATAACCCTGCCGAGCGTGAGTGGGAGAACATGCACTGGGGGCATGCCGTTAGTACGGATCTTTTGCACTGGGAGGAACTGCCAGTTGCCCTGCACCCCGACACCATAGGCACCATATTCTCAGGCTCTGCCGTCATCGACTATGGCAACACGGCTGGCTATAATGCCAAGGACGAACCGGCAATGGTAGCCTTCTATACGGCAGACCATCCCAAATCTCAGCGTCAGTGCATGGCGTACAGCCTCGACGAAGGCCTCACCTTCACCAAATATGAGGGTAATCCCATAATAGACTCATACGATAAATGGCAGAGCCACGACACGCGCGACCCCAAGGTTTTCTGGTATGCTCCGGGTGGGCATTGGGTGCTGGTACTGAATGAGCGCAATGGGCACTCGATATACAATTCCAAGAACCTAAAGGACTGGACGTTCCAGAGTCATATCACAGGATTCTGGGAGTGTCCCGAGCTCTTTGAAATATCTGTTGACGGCAATGCCAACAACAAGAAATGGGTGATGTGGGGCGCATCCGGGACGTACATGGTAGGAACGTTCGATGGCAAGAAGTTCACTCCCGAAACGACAAAGCTATGCAACCTCAACGGCAGTGCATACGCAGCACAGGTGTTCAACAACATCTCTCCGGAAGACGGGCGTGTGATAAAGATGGCCTGGGGGCGCATTTCTTTCGACGACATGCCCTTCAACGGATGTATGCTGTTGCCGCAGGAGCAGATACTGAAAACGGTGAATGGCGGACTGAGGTTGGTCAGCAGGCCTGTCAAGGAGGTAGGGCAGTTGTTCACGGAAGCATATTCTGGTACGGACCTTACGGCCAGTCAGGCTAACGAGATAATGAAACGATTTGGCGGCAACGACGTGCTACGCATCCGCGCAACATTCCGCCTGACCTATTCCACGGATGCCGGCATCAGCTATCGTGGGCAGAGACTCGTGAACTACGACATGAACGGCAACCGGCTAAACGGAGAGTTCTATGCAACCGAGGCGCCTGGAAGCATGGAACTGGATGCAGACATATATGTGGACCGTGGCATGGTAGAGGTTTACATTGACGGAGGTCTGTATTCGTATTCCATGAAGCGCGATGTGAAAAGCACCAATCCCGAGGGTTATGTGTTCTGGGGCAACCAACTGGAACTGAAAAACCTTGCGGTGTATACCGTGAAGTCGATTTGGGACAATGGCAAGTAGGCACTGCCAGCTTCCAGGAATCTAACATAGAATGACAACAAACCATATTAACGTCAAAATAAGTATCATTACAATGAAGAAGAACTTTATTATCGTCATGTTCGTCCTAACGTCTGCAATACAGGCATTAGGCAAGATGGCCAAGATGGACTGCGTAGACTATGTCAACCCTCTGGTGGGAACAGAGTCTAAGTTCGAGTTATCCACCGGCAATACTTACCCCGCCATAGCCATGCCATGGGGTATGAATTTCTGGATGCCCCAGACTGGCAAGATGGGAGATGGGTGGGCGTATGTATACTGGCACGACAAGATACGCGGATTCAAGCAGACTCACCAGCCAAGTCCATGGATTAACGACTACGGGCAGTTTTCCATCATGCCCCAGACGGGCAATCCCGAGTTCGACCAGGACAAGCGTGCCTCATGGTTCTCGCATAAGTCCGAGATAGCCAAGCCGCATTACTATCGTGCATACCTTGCCGACTACGACATAGTGGCAGAACTTGCACCTACGGAGCGTGCATGTGCCATGCGCTTCACTTTCCCTGAGACAGACAAAGCCAACATCATCGTGGATGCCTTCGACAGGGGAAGCCATGTACAGGTGATTCCTGAGAAGCGCATGATAGTGGGGTATACTACAAGGAACAGCGGTGGCGTCCCCGAGAATTTCAGGAACTATTTCGTCGTAGTGTTCGACAAACCCTTTACATACAAGGCGACAGTCACCAACGGAAATGTGGAGGCAGACAAGTTGCAGGCTACGGAAAACCATGTAGGTGCCATAGTGGGATTCAATACCCAAAGGGGCGAGCAGGTCAATGTGCAAGTAGCATCTTCCTTCATAAGCCAGGAGCAGGCATTGCTCAACCTAAAGGAAGTGGGCAATGACAGCTTCGACCAGGTCAGGGAGCGCGGTCGCAAGGCATGGAACGAGATACTTGGCAGGATAGAGGTGGAGGATGACAACATCGACCACCTGCGTACATTCTACTCGTGCCTCTATCGTGCCGTGCTGTTCCCACGCTCGTTCTACGAGAAGGATGCCAGTGGAAATGTCGTTCACTACAGCCCATACAACGGTCAGGTATTACCAGGCTATATGTTTACGGATACAGGCTTCTGGGATACTTTCAGGTGTCTGTTCCCCTTCCTCAACATGATGTACCCCTCTATGAACGACAAGATGCAGGAGGGACTTGTCAACGCATACCTCGAGAGCGGCTTCCTGCCCGAGTGGGCCAGTCCCGGACATCGTGGCTGCATGGTGGGTAACAACTCTGCGTCCATTGTTGCTGACGCATACGTCAAGGGACGTAGGGGATATGACATCGACAAGCTGTGGGAGGCTGTGCTGCATGGTGCAAACAGCGTCCATCCCAAGGTGTCGTCAACCGGAAGGGCCGGCTACGAGCAGTACAACAGGCTCGGGTATGTGCCATGTGACGAATTGAGCCAGAGCGTGGCTCGTACCTTGGAGTATGCCTATGACGACTGGTGCATATATACCCTTGGCAAGGCTCTCGGCCGGCCTGAGAGCGAGATTGCCGTATATGCCGAGCGTGCCAGGAACTACAGGAATGTGTTTGACCCGTCCATACGTCTCATGCGTGGCAAGGATTCTAAGGGAAACTTTGAGTCTCCGTTCAATCCCACTGACTGGGGGCGTTCCTTTACTGAAGGCGACACTTGGCATTGGACATGGTGCGTGTTCCACGACCCACAGGGACTTATCGACCTAATGGGAGGCAAGGACAGCTTCAACCAGATGATGGACTCTACCTTTATCGTACCTCCAGTGGCAAAGGAGCGCATGATACACGAGGAGCGTGAGATGCAAATCATGAACATGGGGCAGTATGCGCATGGCAACCAGCCAATCCAGCACATGATATACCTCTACAACTATATCGGACAGCCATGGAAGGCCCAGTATTGGCTGCGCGAGGTGATGGACAAACTCTACAGTGCTGGTCCTGACGGATATTGCGGAGACGAGGACAACGGACAGACCTCTGCATGGTACGTCTTTTCCGCCCTTGGCTTCTATCCCGTATGCCCTGGCACCAACCAGTACGTGATGGGTACGCCATACTTCGACAAGGTAACACTGCACCTGGAAAATGGAAAGAAACTCGCCATAACAGCTTCCGACAATAGTACGGTCAACAAGTACGTGCAGAGCGTCAAGCTGGGCGGCAAGTCGTATTCCAAGAACTACTTCACGCACGACGACATCATGAAGGGAGGCAAGATAGAATTCCGCATGGGTGACAAGCCCAACACCTCTCGCGGAACGGATGAGGCTGACTTCCCGTACTCGTTCTCCAACGAGACTAAGTGATTCGTGATATCAAGACAGGCAAATACTAAACATATTCTATTAATACTTTCACGATGAAACGTATTTCAATTTCGGCATTGACCCTGATAATGGCAGTAGCCGTCAATGCACAGCAACTCTTCGTAGGTACCTACAACATACGTCAGCACAACAATGGCGATGAGAAGGCTGGCAACGTATGGTCCACAAGGTGTAAGGTTATCTGCGACCAGGTCAATTTCGAGTCGCCCGATGCTTTCGGCACACAGGAGGCGTTTGTACACCAGCTGCATGACATGCAGGCAAACCTTGACAACTACGACTATATAGGAGTCGGACGTGACGATGGCAAGGAGGGTGGTGAGCATTCTGCGATATTCTACAAGAAGGACAGGCTCAAACTGCTGGATAGCGGCAATTTCTGGCTCAATGAGACTCCCGATGTTCCGTGCAAGGGATGGGATGCAGCCTGCGTGCGTATATGCTCGTGGGGAGAGTTCAAGCAGGTGAAGGGCAAATTGCGCTTTTTCTATTTCAATCTCCACATGGATCATGTAGGTATAGTAGCAAGACGTGAAGCCGCCAAATTGATAGTAAAGAAGATCCGGGAGATTGCAAAGGGTGCTCCCGTAGTGGTTACAGGCGACTTCAACGTTGACCAGAGCAACGAGATTTTCAGGATTTTCACCGATTCTGGTATCTTGAAAGACAGTTATTCCGCATCCCGTCTTAAGTTTGCAGAGAATGGAACGTTCAACTCTTTCGACACCAATCTATGGAGTGAGTCACGCATCGACCATGTCTTTGTGTCTCCCAATTTCGAGGTGGATAGATATGGAATTCTCACCAATTCATATTGGACAGACAAGCCTTCAGGCAGCCAGAAGGGAAAGGATGCACCTGGCGAAATCGACTTCCGCAAGAAGGAACGTAGGGCTCCGTCCGACCACTACCCGGTGATGGTACACATGGAGTACAAGAAATGACAGCCTCCTTACTATCAAGACATGACGGCGACCTCCTGTTCCAACATGGAGCAGGGGGTGCTGTCGTCGATACATCCTCGCCGGAGGTCGTCGCAACTTGACCACAATGAAGATGGCCCTTGCTGCACACACACAAAAAAAGCGGCATCAATTACGATGTCGCCTTAATGTGATTTTGTCCTTGTTTTGGATTATTCAGCACAAGGAGCGGAGCAAGAATCTACTGTGCAGGTGTCACCAGCGCAGCAAGAATCTGCCTCAGCGCAACAAGTCTCTTCAACAGCTACCTCTTCGGTATCAACTGTGCAAGAATCTGCGCAAGCACCATTCTTAGTGCAGTTACCACATGAAGCGAAAGATACAGCTACAACAGCTGCAAACAAAAATGCTACCTTTTTCATTTTTTTGCTTTTTTAAATCTGTATAACAATCATTTGCTTATTAAAACGGTGCAAAGGTACGGACTTTTTCCATACGTTGTACACTTTTTGAGCTTTTTTTTTCTATAAAATGGAACGTTTTTCTTTAACTATTTGATAATCAGTTGTGCGTAAAAAGATGTTTTGGCTGATTTTTTTGCTGTTTCATGATTTTTCCGTAATTTTGTACCATGTATGATTTGAAAGGAAAGAAGGCTGCATATTACACATTGGGGTGTAAACTCAATTTCTCTGAGACCAGTTCGGTTGCTCAACAGTTGAAGGCCGCCGGTGTGGAAACCGTACGTAAGGGTGAGATGGCCGACATTTGTGTGGTAAATACGTGTAGCGTGACAGAGGTGGCCGATGCCAAGTGTCGTCAGGCCATTGGTCGTATGGTAAGGCATCATGCAGGAGCACTCGTGGTAGTGACAGGCTGCTATGCCCAGCTGAAGCCTGATGTGGTAGCGTCGCTTGAAGGCGTCGACCTGGTGCTTGGGACTGAGCAGAAAGGCGAGATTGTGGAGCGCATAGCCGAGAGGCTTGCCATGATGCCGGAGCAGAGGGCTCTTGTAGCGCATGAGTATGTTACGGTAAAGACAGCGGACATAAGGACGTTCGTTCCCAGTTGCAGCTGTGGCGAGAGGACGCGCTATTTCCTGAAGGTCCAGGATGGATGCGACTATTATTGTACGTATTGCACCATCCCCCATGCAAGGGGACGGAGTCGCAATGGCAGCATTGCCTCTATGGTGGAACAGGCAAGGGAGGTGGCACGTGCAGGAGGAAAGGAGATTGTGTTGACGGGCGTGAACATCGGGGATTTCGGCAAGTCAACAGGTGAACGTTTCATTGACCTCATACGTGCATTGGACGCAGTGGACGGCATACAACGCTATCGCATCAGTAGCATAGAGCCGAACCTGCTTACCGAGGAGGTAATAGAATTCTGTGCAGCAAGCCGTGCCTTCATGCCGCACTTCCACATTCCCCTGCAGAGTGGCAGCGACGATGTGCTGCGTCTGATGAGGAGGAAGTACGACACGGCTCTCTTTGCCAGGAGGGTGGAGACTGTGAGGCGTGTCATGCCCGATGCCTTCATTGGCGTGGATGTCATAGTTGGTATGAGGGGAGAGACGGATGCAATGTTCCGGGATGCCAAGTCATTCATGGAGTCAATGGATGTATGCCAGTATCACGTATTCAGTTATAGCGAGCGTCCAGGCACCAAGGCCTTGGAGATACCCTATAGAGTCTCGCCAGAGGAGAAGCACGAGCGTAGCAGGCAGGTACTGGAGATAAGCGACAGGAAGTTGCATACCTTCTATAATACACACGCGCGCGAGACAAGGCCCGTCCTGCTTGAGCATGGTAGTGCGGGTGGGGTGCTTCATGGTTTCACGGACAACTACATCAGGGTTGAGGTGGACAAGCCAGCCCAAGGCTTGCTGGAGGACAATACGGTCAGGGACGTTCGCCTTGGGGAATGGAATGCAGAGGGTGATGCGTTGATGGGAATTGTTGTTGATAGAGGTTAAACGACGATAGTACAATCATTGATATGAAGAAAATGAAGCGTGTTTCCATTGTCATATTGAACTGGAACGGGGCAAGGATGCTCCGTAGGTTCCTGCCATCTGTATTGGACAATAGTGATGGGGCAGAGGTCGTGGTGGCTGACAATGCCAGTAAGGACAATAGCCTGGAAATGGTGAAGAGTCTTTACCCTTCCGTGCGTACCATAAGCATGGACCGCAACTACGGTTTTGCAGAAGGCTACAATAAGGCTCTGGAACTTGTGGATTCCGAGTATTATATCCTTCTCAACAGTGATGTTGAGGTAGGAGAGGGGTGGCTTAGTCCCATGCTGGCGTATATGGACTCGCATCCAGAGGTGGCTGCATGCCAGCCAAAGATTCTTCAGTATGGAGGGGCTGGACGGTTTGAGTATGCCGGAGCTTGCGGTGGCTACATCGACTGGTTGGGCTATCCCTTTTGCCGTGGCAGGATGTTAGACACCGTGGAGCAGGACGAGGGGCAGTATGACGATGTAGCGCAGGTGACATGGGCCTCCGGGGCTGCGCTCATGATAAGGAGGGAGGTATATTGGCTGGCTGGTGGACTGGACGGTAAGTTCTTCGCCCACCAGGAGGAAATCGACCTTTGCTGGCGTATACGTAGCATGGGATACGGCATTGTATGTGTGCCAGACAGCAAGGTCTACCATGTAGGTGGTGGCACCCTGCCCAAGTCAAGCTCTATCAAGACATACCTCAATTTCCGCAACAATCTGTACATGCTATACAAGAACCTTCCCGACGGCAGGCTTGCGAGGGTGATGATGTGTAGGTTGCTGCTTGATGCCCTTGCCTCAGTCCATTTCGTTATAAAGGGCGATTGGGAATGTTTCAAGGCTATATGGAAAGCGCACCGTGACTATCACAGATTCAAGGAGTTGATGTCAGAGGACAGAAAGCGGAACCTTGACAGGACCAAGGTTCCGCTGGATGGTATACTGACGCACAAGAGTCTGCTGTGGCAGTATTATGTCAGGGGCAGGAAGACTTATCGCGAATGGTTCGGGTCATATACGGCAACGGATACGCGCGAGTCGGCACAGCCGTAGTATAGGTACCACTTGCCCTTGAAGGGTACCAAGCCCTCTATGAATACTGTCCCCGATGGGTATTGCCCGCTCTTCTCGAAGTCTGCCTCGGGTATGAAGAAAGGCTTGTCAAGCCTGTCGATGAGTTTTGTGGGGTCTTTCAGTGAGAACAGGGCCTGACCTGCGCAATAGGCGTTGCCAGTGTATTCCGTGTCTCCGTTCTTGCCACTCTTGTTCTTGCCGTTGTAGAATAGCAGTATACCCTTCTTGGTCTTGATTGCAGGAGGTCCGCATTCTGCAAGCGCACTGTCGAAGTAACCGTTCCTGGTGTCCATTACGTGAAGCAGCTTGCCGTCCTTGTCGAACATAGGCTCCCAGTGTATGAGGTCATCGCTGGTGGCGACATTCACGAAATTCTCTCCCCAGTACATCATGTACTTGCCATTTACCTTGGCAATCACCTGACGTCCTTTCTTCATTTCCGTTACGATGGATGCAGACTTGGAGTATCCCTTGCTGGTCTGGTTGCCGAAACTGGTTTTGAAGGCATAGCCGTGTTTGGTCCAGTGTACGAGGTCGCGGCTCGTTGCAATGCACAGGCAAGCCTTCTTGTGGTTCCAGCTGGTATATGTCATGACGTACAGTCCGTCCTCAGTCATGCACACCCTTGGGTCTTCGCATCCGCCGGGGGAGTCGATGTCCGCGAAACCGTCATTGCCGGGATATAGCACAGGTGCTCCGTGCCTTTGGAAGTGGAGCCCATCCTCGCTGAATGCGTAACCTATGCGTGAGGTTCGTGAGCCAATGCCCTGAGCTATGTTGTCCTCTGCCCTGTACAGCAGTGCTATGCCTCCTCCGATGTTGGTGGCAGCCGGGTTGAATGTGTCGCTGTTCTCCCATGGTATTACCGCCTTCGTCATGGGACAGTAGAAGTGGCTCGTGGTGTCGGGACTGATGATGGGGTTGATGCCTTCGGGGCGTTCAAATCCCAGCCATGCCCAGTCCTTCTCGCTGTTGTCTGTCTTTGGCATCTGCGCGCAAACCGATACGGTAGCAAGCATTGCGATGGATAGTGTGGTTAATTTGCTCATGTCCATTAATGTTGAATTTGTTTATGATGTAGCAAAGTTACGAAAAAAGATGATAATTTGAAAATTCTGGACCATATTGTATTCAAAAGTTTGGCTAATTCGTGATTTTGGCTTAATTTTGTAACATGGAAACAGCGTTGTATCTCATACCGGTCACCTTGGGACAGACTCCTATAGACAATGTACTGCCACCATTCAACAGGGATGTCGTCAAGGGCATACGCCATTTCATAGTGGAGGACATACGTTCTGCCAGGAGGTTCCTTCGCCAGACGGACAGTGATTTCCCGATAGACGAATGCAGGTTCTACGAGATGGGCAAGCATTCTGATGCCGCATTCTTCCGCCAGTACTTGAAGCCGCTTGCAGAGGGCTTCCCCATTGGCGTGATAAGCGAGGCAGGGTGTCCGGCAGTGGCAGACCCCGGTGCCGACATCGTGGCCATTGCGCAGAGGCAAGGCATTAGGGTGATACCGTTGGTAGGGCCATGCAGCATGATAATGGCCGTGATGGGTAGCGGACTCAATGGGCAGAGCTTTGCCTTCAATGGGTATCTGCCAGTGGAGCCGTCTGACAGGGCGAGGAGCTTGAGGCAGTTGGAGAACCGTGCATTGGCTGAGAACCAGACGCAGCTCTTCATAGAGACTCCATACAGGAACCACAAGATGTTCCAGACGCTCTTGTCCACCCTCAGGCCACAGACCCGTATGTGTGTGGCAGCTGGCATTACCACGCAGGACGAATATATCCATACGCATACCATACAGCAGTGGAAGGCAATAGGATTACCCGACCTTGGCAAGGTGCCCGCAATATTCTTGATAGGAAGATGAAATATTCACTGATTATACCCGTGTACAATCGTCCCGAAGAGGTTGACGAACTGCTCCAGAGTCTCGTCAGGCAGACATGCAGGGACTTTGAGGTAGTGGTGGTGGAAGACGGCTCGACGATTCCTTGCGATGCGGTGGTGAACAGGTATGCCAACCTCCTCGCCTTGAAATATTACGTCAAGCCTAACGAAGGTCCGGGCAAGGCCCGCAACTATGGGGCTATGCGCTCTCAAGGGGAATACCTCCTGGTGCTTGACAGCGACTGCGTGCTTCCGCCTGATTACCTTGAGGCTGTAGGCAGGGAACTTGCAGCAAGTCCGTCCGATGCCTTCGGTGGACCAGACAGGGCGCACGACAGCTTCTCACCCGTCCAGAAGGCAATCAACTATAGCATGACATCTTTCTTTACCACTGGTGGCATACGCGGAGGACGAAGGCAGATGGACAAGAAGTTCTATCCCCGTTCCTTCAACATGGGCATCAGGGCAGAGGTATATAGGTCGCTCGGTGGATTTTCGGACATGCGTTTTGGCGAAGACATAGATTTCAGCATACGCATATATCGCAGCGGGGCCAGCTGCAGGCTCTTTCCTGAGGCGTGGGTATGGCACAAGAGGCGAACAGACATGAAGAAGTTCTTCAAGCAGGTCTTTAATAGTGGCATGGCACGCATCAATCTGACCTTGCGGCATCCTGGTACGCTCAAAGTAGTCCATCTGCTCCCAGCGGCCTTTACCATCGTATTGCTGACATGCTTGTTGCTTGCACTGTCGGGAATTGGCATATCTGTCGCAGGACTCATTGCAGGCATACCATACGATGGAGATGGTGAGGCAACCATTACGAGTGCTGGTGTTGCCATGATGGTGATTTCGCTATTGCCCCAGCTTTTGTTCTCCGTGACAATCCTTGCAGACAGCAGCATTAGGAACAAGAGTCTCAAGATAGGCTTGCTGTCGGTGATTGCCAGTTACATACAACTTGTTGGCTACGGCATGGGATTCATGTCTGCCTGGTGGCGCAGGTGCGTATGTGGTGGCAGGACGGAATCACAGGCATTCAGAAACAGTTTCTACAGTTAGGCAATGGGAGAGAATGCGCTATCCATCAAGTCGTGGGCAAAGGATGACAGGCCACGCGAGAAGTTGCTCATGCATGGTGCCGACTCACTAAGCAATGCAGAATTGCTCGCAATACTCATAGGAAGTGGTGTGCCTGGTATCTCTGCGGTTGAACTTATGAGGCAGGTGCTCTCGGAACATGGCGACAGCCTCAGGGTACTGGGCAAGACATCGGTGGAGAAGTTGCAGGAATTCAAGGGCGTAGGTGAGGCAAAGGCAATCAAGATACTTGCGGCCTGCAAGCTGGCAAGCAGGAGGATGAGCGAAGAAGTTCAGGAACGTTCCAGAATGCTCTCGTCTGAGGATATGTTTCGCTATTTCTACCCCAGGATGCACGACCTTACGGTAGAGGAGTGCCACCTGCTGATGCTTGACAACAGCCTGTCAGTCATTTCCTCGGTTATGCTAAGCCATGGAGGCATCACCGGTGCTTCAGTCGATATTAGGGAACTCCTAAGACATGCCCTGCTCGCCCAGTCTACCTCGGTAGCATTGTGCCACAATCATCCAAGTGGCAATGTCTCGCCCAGCATGGACGACTGCAGACTGACAGAGAAGGTTGCCAGGGCTTGCAGCGCTGTGGGCGTACGACTTTTGGACCACATCATCATTGGCAATGGAATTTATTATAGTTTTTCTGACAACGGTAAGTTATGAGTGACGATATATTACAGAAGCAAGAGAGAGTGATAGAAGTATTGCGCACGGTATTTGACCCTGAAATTCCGGTCAACATCTATGATTTGGGACTGATTTACCGCATAGAACTTAGTGACGATGGCAAGGAACTTGCCGTGGACATGACACTTACCGCTCCCAACTGCCCGGCGGCAGATTTCATCATGGAGGACGTAAGGCAGAAACTTGAAACCATAGACGGTATTGACAAGGTAGACCTTCAGTTGGTGTTCGAACCAGAGTGGACCAAGGAGATGATGAGTGACGAGGCAAAGGTAGAACTTGGCTTCATGTAATGTGTCTCCCAACAACAAGACGATGAAAGGTATTTATTTCATTAGCGATGCACACCTCGGAAGCCGTGCCCTCAAGCATACAAGGCAGCAGGAGCGTAGGCTTTGTAGATTCCTGGACGACATCAAGGATAGGGCACAGGCTATATATATGCTGGGAGACATGTTCGACTTCTGGTTCGAGTACTACAATGTGGTGCCGAAGGGATATACACGTTTCCTGGGTAAGGTGTCTGAACTGACCGACATGGGAGTTGAGGTGCATTTCTTCACAGGCAACCACGACATTTGGTGCATGGACTACCTGTACAAGGAGTGCGGCGTCATACTGCATAGCGCACCCCTGACTTTGGAATTGGCAGACAAGGTCTTTTATCTTGCCCATGGAGATGGTATGGGCGACCCAAGTTGGAAGTTCCGCATGTTGAGGGGTGTGTTCCACAACAAGTTCTGTCAGAGTGCATTTAGGCTTATACATCCCGACCTTGGCGTGGAGCTTGGCATGAGGTGGGCAAAGCATAGCAGGGAGAAGCATGAACCCTACTTGAACAATGGCATAGGAGGAGACCCGTCGTATCTTGGCGAAGACAAGGAGCATCTCGTGCTATATGCCAAGGAGTACCTGAAGGAGCATCCTGGCATCAATTACTTCATCTTTGGTCATAGGCATATAGAACTGGACTTGATGCTCACCAAGGACACGCATGTCATGATACTTGGCGACTGGGTGTCACAATGCACCTATGCCGTATGGGATGGTGAGCGTATGTTCCTGGAAAACTACATCGAGGGAGAGTCCTGAGGCCGTTGGACATTAGGTCGGCTAATTCGAACCGACTTGAAAGGTGCAGGAAAATATCTTACTGAAAATAGTAATATATATTCGTTTCCAGAAA
>SFXD01000137.1 GCA_004559785.1 bacterium
GGTAAGGCACTTGGAAGACGGAGGAAGGATACTCGTCTTCTATCATTTAAGGAACGATTCAAATGGTATTGGCCATGGAAAATAGAAAACTTTGTGTCGGCATTCTGGCAGGATTGCTGCTGTTGTCTGTTTCCTGTCGAGACGAAAGCATTTCCAGAGAGATGGGATCAATGTATGGACAAGAGGTTTCCATTACACTTGACAGTTTCCAGATAGTAGGTGATACGTGCCTCAATCAAGTTGGCAATAGATATCCTGAGAAAAGATTCCGGTTGGTAGTATATTCCGATAGTAACGCATGTTCGTCGTCTAGGATAAGGGAGCTGGGAGAATGGAATGATTTTTTAGACAAGTGCAGGAAATACAAAGATGACCTGGATATAGTCTTCATTGTCTCACCTAAGAGGAAAGACAGGAATGTCGTCAGGTTTGCCCTGAAATCACAAGACGTAGTAGTACCCGTATGTATAGACACATCAGGATTGTTCATGCGTCAGAATGATTTCCTTCCATCGAATCCGATGATGCATACTTTTCTCACGGAACGAAGGAAAATAATATTAGTTGGGTCTCCGCATAAAAACAGACATATGGAAAACCTGTTTTGGGATAGAATCAATAGCGTGGGAAAGGATGTCCATGAAGGACAGATTTCTAAATAAACCGGCAATTCATCACAACGAGTCATAATAGACAAGGAAATGACTTTCTTTGACAATTGCGCAAGTATGAGCCGGAGGTATGCAAGGCATTGCGCCATGGTGCCAAGCCTCCTTTTCCTCTTCTGGCTGACCATACGTCCGGCGGAGTCGCGCTGGTCGGAGTCCGACGTCCTGCTCTCATGGGGTACCGTTGCCATGCTTGCGGCAGGATGCCTTCTCTGGCTGGCTCGCAGGGTGGCAGGAGGAAAAATGGTGCGTGGCGGAGCCTTCCGCACGCTCGACCTGCTGGCAGTCACATGCTTCACTTACTACGTGCTGCACACGTGGGCTGCTGACGGCTTCCCATGCGCCGTGCAGTTCCTGGGAACGGCCGAGACGGCAGTCCTGTACGTCGCGCTCCGTGTACTGCTGTCACTGGAGCCCGTTTCGCCAAGGTGGATAATGGGAGGCATCCTGGCATGTGCGCTTTACGAATGTGCCCTTGGCATGAGCCAGTTAGTTTCGGGGACTGGGAGGCATTCCCTCTACATGCTCACGGGCACGTTCCGCAACCCTGGCCCGTTCTCGGCCTACCTCCTCGTGGGAGCCGTGACGGGTATGTCGTGGATGCGTGCGTCAGAGGATGCCCGCGTGAGGAACGTCCTGCTCATACTGACGTCCCCCATGCTCGTGCTGCTGCCTGCCACGTGGAGCCGTGCCGCCCTTGTCCCCCTGTGCCTGGCAGCCCTGTGGCTGTACAGGGACGCATACCGTCGCTGGAGGTGGGGCGTATGGGCGGCATTCCTGTCGGCGTGCGTGGCATCCTACTTCGTCAAGCAAGGTTCGGCGGACGGGCGCATGCTGACGTGGTCGGCAGCCCTGACGTCATGGCTGGGGAACCCGCTTTGGGGGACGGGGACGGGCAGTTTCCTTCACTCGACGGCGGAGGGCATTGCCGCCATGTACGTTGGCGGCACGGACCCGTCGGCCTTCCAGTCGGCAGGCGTGGCGGAATACGCCTTCAACGACATCCTGAAGGTACTGGTGGAACAGGGCCTGGCGGGAGCCTCCGTCTGCATCGCCACGGCAGTGTGTGCCGTCTGGCAGCTCGGCAGGTCGTGCGTCCCACTGTGCCATGCCATGCTCTCCCTGCTCGCCTTCTCCGCGTTCTCCTATCCCTGCGAGCTGCTGCCATACAGGGTGCTGGCCGTGACGGCGGTGGCGTGGGCGGCATCCGCGCAAGGCGAGGGTGAGTGCAGGGTGTCCCCGTGCAGGTGGGCAGTGGTCGCGTTGCTGGCATCCGTGCCCGCATTACTGCTGGCAGGCGAAGCGGAAAGGCGGCTCGCTGCGGACAGGGATTGCCGCATGTACGCTGGCAGGACGCATGCGGCATTCGTGGGCGACTGCTACAGGCTGCTGCCGTTGGAGAGGGACAATGCACGCTTCCTGTTCGACTTCGGCAGGACGCTGCGCGGGCAGGGCAGGTACAACGACAGCAACGACATGCTCAGGCAGGGGACGCTGGTGAGCGCAGACCCGATGTTCCACGTCCTCATGGGGAACAACTACCGGGACATGGGACATCCGGAAATGGCTGCGGAGGCGTACGGGAGAGCTTTCTCGACGATGCCGAACCGCATATATCCCCTGTACAGGCTGATGCGGCTTTACATGGACGTAGGGGATTCCGCCAAGGCAGTGGAATATGCCGGAAGGGTCGTCTCGTTCAGCGTGAAGGTTGAGTCCCCTGCCACCATGCAAATCAAGGAGGAGGCAACGGAACTACTGGACACATTGGCCGAAAGGCAGGGCGGAGAAATGGGTAATTGTGTGGAATGTTCGGCACGATAGGCAACTACGGGCATATATGTCATAATGGGATATGGGAAGAAAGAAGAAACCGCATGGGGAAGGGGCACAGGCATGCCTTGACGTAAAGGGATGCCCTTCCGCCCTACTTGCCGAGGAGGTCGTGCGGACGATAAGGGGCAAGGTGTACTACAGGGAATATAGGATCAGCGAGGAGGAATGGCTTGAGCTGA
>SFXD01000057.1 GCA_004559785.1 bacterium
AACTTGCGAATTGAATTAAATAACGTGAGTTCAATGAATCTTGCATGAGGCAGGACTTGTATGAAAGAAGCTGGACATTATGCTATGCCAGCAATGTATATTAACTGCATTGGCGATAAGGTTAATAACCTTAATGCCGAAAGGTTATTAACCTTACGGGCGAAAGGTTAATAACCTTATCTGGAACGAATATATATATACCCTTGTCAGTGACATATTTTCTTGCTTCTTTCAAGTTAGTTCATATTTGTCGAGCTCACGTTAAATAGAAAATAGGGATAAGAATACTTGTACTTGCAACAGGCAATATCTATGTACGCAGGGGGTTATTTAACGCTGTTATAAGCAGGACAAAACACCTTAAAGAAATCGTCTTCCTTCTCCTCGCCCTCATACTAAGGGGGCTAAATAAGTGGTGTTCCATAAACTCGTCTGTCACGGTTTATGGAACACCCCCTTTTCGTGATGGATGCCTGAAGCGATGCAGGTCAATCCTTTGTCAACGCCTTGATGCTGTCTACCTCTTCTTGTGAGAAGGGTGTGCCATCCTGCCTGAAGATGTCGTGGAACCACAATGGGGGCTCCTGCAGGTCGGGCAGAGGCTCGTCCCATGCAAATTTCATTCTATCTAGAATTAGGGTTAATAGATGTGTCGTAGTACGAATATGCCATTCATCGTTTCTATGGAGAAACCGATTCTCATTGGCGTTTTTCTCTCTTGGTGATGATGTGTTCCAGGCCTTCCTTCCTCAGAGCCTCCTCAAGGAGGTCGTTGGGAGACATCGAGCGGTCGAAGTCACGTAGGAGATCCATGTCCCGCTTGTGCTTGCGCTCTTTCTTTCGGCTTTTGATGGCAAAGGGGTGAAGCATCTTGTCCTGCAATCCAGGGGCAAACTTTTCCAGTACGTCCCCAAGGCTTTTTTGGCGAGGCATGCTGTTGTTTTTCAATGTCGCATCCAACACGTCCATTATGCGGAGTCCGCTGTCTGGGCGTATCTCCACTTCCATGAGTGTATCCGTCTTTTCAGAATGAAGGCGCATGGAGTCGGCAGGATTTGGCGGTATGGTGTCCCTAACCTCCTGGGCATATATGTCCGGCACGGAGAGCCATGCGGACAAGGCGGCAAGGCAAAGCAGTCGTGCCATGCCATGAATGTATGTTATGTAAGGCTTCTTTTCAACCATATCGATTGCAAATTTAGCATTTAATGTGCTTTTTGATACATTATTTATATTAATATTATGATTTATTTGCGAACTTTGTCACGAAATTATCGTTATTTTACACCAATGAGAAGATACATACCATCTCTACTTGTAGGCATGGCGTTCATTGCAGCACGTGCCACCGACTACACTCAGTACGTGAATCCTTTCATAGGAACACAGACGGATTCCACCGGAGCCCTCAGCGGCAGCACCTTCCCAGGTGCAACCATGCCGCAGGGTATGGTGCAGCTCAGTCCCGAGACGGAGAATTACGTCACATGGGACCCCTGTTGTGGTTACGACTACGACCGCGACAGCATCTTCGGCTTTACGCATACCCACCTTAGCGGTACGGGGTGCACCGACCTAATAGACGTTAGCCTGATGCCCACGAGGAGGACGGTGGATGCCTCTCTGCTGCAGCAGGGCAACTTCGGGCTGCCTTTCTCCCACGACAAGGAGGCTGCTTCCCCAGGCTACTACATGGTGGAACTGGATGGCATCAAGGCAGAGATGAGTGCCACGGTACGTACGGGCATCCATAGGTATACGTTCCCCAAAGGGCAGAGGCAGACACTTGTACTCGACCTCGACCGCATGACCTACAGGGGCGATGCCTACTATACGGGCAGGAGGGCTTATCAGATAATACAGGGGCAGATGCGTCTCGTGAACGACAGGACGATAGAGGGGTATCGTGTGTTGACGGGATGGGCAAAGCTCCGCAAGGTGTATTTCAGGGCAGAGTTCTCGAAGCCTATCGTAGGAAGAATCCTGATGGACGGCAAGCGTGATGCAGGAGGAAGCCCTGTGGTGAACGGACGTGCCTTGAGGGCGGCTTTGGAGTTTGAGGACGACGGGATGCCACTCATGGTGAAGGTGGCCATCTCGCCCGTAGACTCCGAGGGAGCCAGGCTTAACATGAAGGATGAGGCTTCCAGTTGGGACTTCTCCCATTACGTGAAGGCTGCCCACGACGCATGGGAGAGGGAACTGCAATGTATCGACATTGATGGAACGGAGGAGGAAAAGACCATTTTCTACACGGGACTCTACCATGTGCTGATGCAGCCCAATGCCATGAGTGACGTGGACGGAAGGTACGTGGACACTAACTTCGAGACTAAACGGATGCCGGCTGGTCGGACGTATCACAGTACGTTCAGCCTGTGGGACACCTTCCGTGCGGCTCATCCGCTGTATACGCTCATCAAGCCCGACATTGCAGCAGAGTTCGTGAGGGACATGGTGCTGCATCACGAGACATACGGATATCTGCCAATATGGGACTTGTGGGGGCAGGAGAACTATTGTATGATAGGCAACCATGCTATTCCCGTCATAGCAGATGCCATCTTGGCTGAATTGCCGGGCATAGACGTGGAGAAGGCTTACAAGGCCATGGTGGAAAGTTCTACTCACTCACATCCCAACAGCCCTTTTGAGCTATGGGAGAAATATGGTTACATGCCTCAGGACAGGCAGTCGACCAGCGTAAGCATCACCTTGGAGCAGGCGTTCGACGACTGGTGCGTGGCTGCCGTGGCAAGGAAACTTGGCAAGGCCGCTGACTTCGAAAGGTTTGCCCGTCGCAGCGAGTACTACCGTAATCTGTGGGACAAGGAGACGGGATTCTTCCGTCCCAAGGACAGTGAAGGCAGATGGGTGGAGCCATTCGACCCTCTCAGTTATGAACAGCCATGTTTCATCGAAGGCAATGCCTGGCAATACATGTGGTTCGTGCCCCACAATCCTCAGGGACTAATCGAATTGCTCGGTGGAAACGACTCTTTCATCCGCAAACTCGACGAGAATTTTACCTTGACTGCCACCAGCGGAGAGGTCAACGGCAATGCAAGCGGATTCATCGGGCAATATGCCCATGGCAACGAGCCGAGTCACCATACCATATACCTGTATAACTTTGCAGGCAGGCCCGACAAGACGCAGCAGCTGGTAGACCAAGTGCGCAGCACGTTCTATAATGCCACTCCATGCGGTTATGCCGGCAACGACGATTGCGGACAGATGTCGGCATGGTACATATTCTCTGCCCTTGGATTCTATCCTTTCAATGCGGGCTCTGCCGAGTACGTGCTTGGCACGCCGCTCTTCAGCAGGGCAGTTCTCCATTTGCCCAACGGCAAGGATTTCGTAATTACGGCACCCAAGAAGAAGGCAGGTAAATGTCTTGTCAAGGAAGCGCGTCTCAATGGCAGCAAGGTCAAGAATCTTGTCATCACCCATGGAGATATAGTGGCAGGTGGGGAACTGCAATTTGTAATGCGTTGAAGTAGATGATTCCATGAAGCGTGCCGCCTTGCTTGTGACCCTCCTGCAGTTGGCTGTCATTGCATGGGGAGAGCATGTATACAAGTTGCGAAAATGGTCCATTCCACCAGGCAACTACAGTGGAATCACCCATATTGGGGGCGACCGTTACGCCGTTGTGTCGGACAAGAGTCCCGGGGCTGGGTTCTATGTCTGGCGACTTGGCTTCGATGAACGGGACGGCAGGTTGCTGAATGTGTATGCGGAAGGTTTCCGAGGAGTGCCATGGGACTATGACCGCGATGCAGAGGGCGTGGCATATTGCCCATGGAGGCAATCGGTATTCATAAGCGGGGAAGAAGACCAAAGGATTCTGGAACATAGCCTTGACGGGACACCTACGGGCAATGAACTTTCTATACCTACACACGTGTCGCGTGACAGGATTCAGCCTGGAAGGGGCTTTGAGGCTTTGTGCTGCGACACGGTACGCCGTCTGCTGTGGACAGTGACGGAGAGTAACATAAAGTCCGATTCCACTGGACATCTCCGCCTTTTGTGCTTCGGCGACGACCTTCAGCCAAAGGGTGAGTTCTCCTATGTTTTGGGAGAAAGTCGCCTTGGCAATGATGATGCAGGTCATTATTATGGAGTGGTGGCTCTGTCAGCGTTGGGCGACGGCTCGCTGCTCGTGCTTGAGCGTGAGGCCCTCATTACGGGGAGGCGGCTTGGCAGTAAGTGCAGGTGCGTATTGCTAAGGTTTGTTCCTGTCGATGGGGCGCGCACGGAATTGGCAGAATGGACGACACGCTTTACATTGGCTGACACACGGTTTGCAAACTACGAAGGCATGTGCCTGGGACCTGTCTTGCCTGACGGCAGGCAGATAATACTCTTGTTGTCAGACTCGCAGGCCGGCATGGGCAGGTTGTTTTGGCATCTTAGGGACAGGCTTATGGTGGTGCCCGTACGCTTGTACTGATTTCTGCAGTTGGCGTTTTGCTGCGAACAGGATTCTTTTTTTGCTTCATTGCATACCTCTTTGAAATAAAAGCCATATCTTTGCAGCGAGAAAGGAGGCATGAGACATGACATTGAATGAGTTGAAGGTAGGACAGAGTGCCGTCATACTTGGCGTTGGAGGCGAGGGAGGACTTCGCCAGCACTTTCTTGACATGGGAATCATACCCGGTACGGTAGTCACCTTGCAGAAATTTGCGCCTTTCGGCGACCCCATGGAATTGCGCCTGCATGGTTACGAATTGACGCTTCGCCTGTCCGATGCGGCTTGCATCGAGATAGCCGAGACGGATGCGGAACCTATGCAGGAACATACGGAAACCGACACTTACGGGGAGCGACCCCATCCCAAGTATGGCGAGGAAGGCGATGAACGGCATACCCACGACCGTCCTTTCGGCATTTATCGCTCTGCCAGAGATACGCAGGGTGCGGCAGGCACAGGTGTGGAATGGAATGGGATGTTCGCCCTGATTGGTAACCAGAACTGTGGCAAGACGACGCTCTTCAACCAGTTGACAGGCTCACGGCAGCATGTGGGTAATTTCCCCGGAGTCACGGTAGAGGGCAAGACAGGCGAGGTGAGGGGCTACCCCGGAGTAACCGTCACAGACCTTCCGGGCATTTACAGCCTCTCGCCGTATACCAGCGAGGAGACCGTAAGCCGGGAGTTCCTGCTGAAGAATAGGCCTGACGGCATCATCAACATCGTGGATGCCACAAACATCGAACGCAATCTTTACCTCACCATGCAGCTGATGGAACTGAACATACCTATGGTGCTTGCGTTGAATATGATGGATGAGGTGGATGGCAATGGCGGTACTGTGCGAATCAACGAGATGGAGCACATACTAGGCATTCCTGTAGTACCTATCAGTGCTATGCGCAACGAGGGTGTCGACGAGGTGATGCGTCATGCGGTACACGTAGCCAGGTATGGCGAGGCTCCCGTCAAGGTTGACTTCTGCAATGCAAGCACGCATGATGGCGCGGTTCATAGGTGCCTGCACAGCATCATGCATTTCGTGGAGGACCATGCCGACAGGGCAGGCGTGCCCGTGCGTTTTGCGGCTGGCAAGATAGTAGAGGGCGACAATGCCATTGTCCAGATGCTTGGCTTGTCGGAGAATGAGATGCAGACGGTGGAGCACATAGTCCGTCAGATGGAGGAGGAAAGGGGGCTCGACCGACTGGCTGCCATGGCGGACATGAGGTACGAGTTCATACAGCAGGTTTGTGGGCGCGCCGTGGTGCATCCGCTGCATAGCAGGGAGCACCTGCGCAGCATGCATATAGACAAGGTGCTGACAGGCAAGTACACTGCCATCCCGTCGTTCCTGGTCATTATGGGGCTGGTATTCTATATTACGTTCAACAGCCTCGGGGCTTGGGCGCAGGATGCGCTTATGGAGGCTATCGACTGGTTTACGGAGGCAAGTGATGCGGTACTCGTGGACTGGGGCATCGCTCCACCTGTCAGGTCGCTCGTCATAGATGGCATATACGGCGGTGTGGGTACTGTATTGTCGTTCCTGCCGTTGATAGTGCTTCTGTTCTTCTTCCTGAGCTTGCTGGAGGACAGTGGCTACATGGCGCGCATAGCCTTCGTTACGGATAGGCTCTTGCGCAAGATCGGGTTGTCGGGCAGGAGCATTGTCCCCATGCTCGTGGGCTTCGGCTGTTCCGTTCCTGCCATCATGGCAAGCAGGACGCTGCCAAGTGAGCGTGACCGTCGTATGACCATCATGCTCACCCCCTTCATGAGTTGTACGGCAAAGATTCCTGTCTACGCATTCTTTGCAGTTGCCTTCTTTCCCGCTCATGCTGCAGGCATAGTGGTATTGATGTACGTCATAGGCATATTGGCAGGGTTGGCAGTGTCTCTAATCCTAAAGGTGACCGTTTTCCGTGGCGGTGCCGTGCCTTTTGTCATGGAGTTGCCCAATTATCGAATGCCCTCAATGGGTAATGTGATGCGCCTGTTGTGGGACAAGGCCAGGGACTTCGTGCAGCGGGCCTTCACGGTCATCTTCCTTGCCAGCATAGCGATATGGTTCCTCCAGACGTTCGACTTCCATCTTCAGATGGTGCGGGAGGGAAGTGAATCAAGCAGTATGCTGGCAGTGGTTGCCAATGCCGTTGCCCCAGTCTTTACGCCATTGGGATTTGATGACTGGCGCATAGTCACTTCCCTTGTCAGCGGTCTCCTTGCCAAGGAGGTGGTGGTCAGTACATTGGGCTCTTTGTTCTCAGGCGATGCCATTTCTGCCGTCTTGGACCAGACCACGGCATTTGCCTTGCTTGTCTTCTGCCTGCTTTATACCCCTTGTGTTGCAGCCATTGCCACCATCCGTCGAGAGCTTGGGGGCAGATGGGCTATTCTGATAGCGGTAGGACAATGTGTAATGGCATGGGTGGTGGCGTACTTCGTAAGAATCTTGCTTTCATGAATGTACAGAGCGTCCTTCTCCTCGTGGCAGTTGCCGTTTTGGTGCTGATAGCCTTGCGCATCATGCTTGGGAAGCGTGGTGCCTCATGTTCGTGTGACTCGTGTCCTCTGTCATCAACATGCCGCTCAAATTGTCGTGCTTCAAATGCTGCCACAGATGTTTAAGGGGGTGCTCTATAAATTACCCCAAGTTTGATATCTTGTTAGTTGTTTCTATTGCTAATCAGTGATTTGTAAATTTCATTTGCGTTGCTGTGTACTACAATCGCGTTTTTATGAAAGCCTTATTTGGAAATCAACGGGTTAACTTGTGCAAATGGGGTAAAAAATCATTGAAATTAATTTTTGGCATCAAACTTGGGTTAAGTCCAATGTCATATATTGATAAGAAAGACCCAAAGTTCCTCGTCATCCATGGCGATGCCGACCCAGTAGTGCCTTATTGCCAGAGTGAGTTCTTTGCCAAGGCACTTGAAGAGCGAGGTGTTCTCGAGGGCTTCATTACCGTTGCAGGTGGCGAACACGGTCCCGTTGCATTCAACGACAACACCTTCCTGCGTATGGTCCGCTTCTTCCAGAAAGAGGCTGGGATTTCTTTGCCCATGTGAGAGGAGAAATGTGTAGGCATTTTGTCATCTCCATGTAGCAAACACCGTTTTTCCCCCGCATTATTTAAGAAAATGTCACCTGAAAGGGAAAAAATAATGGGGGGGGGTAAACGTATGGAAAAATTTGTGTATCTTTGTGGCGTGACATTTCAAAAAGATTGTATTACAGACCAAAAATCTAATTAAATCAAATTAAAAAATGTATCTTATGAAAGGACGTTTCGCATTAGTGACAGTTTGCCTTTGTCTGGCAGGACTGCAAGAGACGAGGGCGTTGGAACAATCCGATGGGGTATATCGGATAGGCAACGCAGTCGACCTAATCGACTTCGCGGGATTGGTGAACGGAGGTCTCAATGCGGCACAGGCCGTGATTACCGACGACATCGACCTTAGCGGTTCCAGCTTCAAGCCCATTGGCAACACACTTGTACCATTCCGTGGTTCTATCAACGGACAGGGACACACCATCAGCAACTATTACTACGAGTCGAAAGCCGAGGGCGAGGGCTTCGTTGGGTCGCTCTATGGCGGCACGGTGGAGAACCTGACCGTCGAAGGCACGCTGGTGGCAAGGAACGGAGCTACGGGCCTGGTGGGATTTGCCGACGGAAATGCTGTGGTGAGAAACATAGTGAGCCGCCTCAATGTGGACTGCCAGAACACGGGCCACTGTGGCGGCGTGGTAGGTTCGCTTCGCCAGGCACACATCGACCGCTGCACGTACGAGGGCGTGTTCGAGATTCAGGACGGCATCAAGGGCGACTCCGACGGAGGAATTGCTGGATACACCAACACGGGACGCATCACCAACAGCCTGTTTGCCGGTACCATCAAGGCAAACGGGTCCAACAATCTGGGCGGCATACTTGGATATGTCAACAACGGCTCCTTCCAGGGACTGGACAACAACCTGAGCGTGGGTACGTTCGAAGTGGCTAGCCCGAGCGCAACGACGGCTGCCGTGCTGGGACACGCCAACTCCAGTACACCCAAGAACAAGCTCAACAACAATTACTATCGCGAGGGCTGCGGATTGGAATCTGGCATGAAGGGCTCACAGGCCGTGGCTACCACCTGCGTGAACGACGAACAGCTTGCCAGCGGCGAGGTGGCATACTGCCTGAACAAGGGAAACGAGACTCCAGTGTGGATGCAGGAAATAGGCGTGGACAAGAGACCTACCCTCCAGGGGGACAAGGTGGTATACGCCAACGGTACGCTAAACTGCGACGGTACGCCCAAGGATGACCTCGTCTACAGCAACACATGCGAGGAACTGAAACAGGACCCGCACTTGTTCGACGAGGAGCTCGGCGTATGTTCCACCTGTGGACAGTTTGAGAAGGATGCCGACGGATACGTGCTCGTCCGCAGCGGAAAGGCTCTCCGACTGGTGGCCGAGAGGGTCAACGGGGGACAGACCGAGATGAACCTGCGCTTCGTGGCCGACCTGGATCTGAGCGACGGGGATTGGACTCCCATAGGCAACGACACGAAGATATTCCGCGGCAACGTAGACGGACAGGGACATACCATCAGCGGCATGAAGGTGGACTGGTACGAACCGGGAGCAGGTCTCTTCGGAACGGTGTCTGCGGGCAACTTCTCGGACATCGTAATCGACGCCAGCTGCTCCGTGACTGGTATCAAGTATAGCGGCGGACTCATCGGACACTCCTACGGGGCGGGCACGGTGAACATCACACGAGTGGGCGTGGAGTGCAACGTCACCTGCAACGGAGAGGCCGCGGCAGGTCTCATCGGAAACGCCAACTCCGGTAGCCAATGCAACATCACCAGCTGCTACACCACAGGCGAAATCACAGCCACACAAGACGCTGCAGCCTTCTCGGCATGGGAAGGCAACGTGGGTGCCACCATCAAGGACAGCTGGAGCATAGCCGTGGTGACCAACTACCAGGACGAGGCACACTACCTGGCCAGATATGGCGGGCTCAAGCTCACGGGATGCTACTGCCCATACGGAACGCAGGGCACGCACATCGAACCCGAGGACGTGCAGAGCGGACGCCTGGCATGGCTGCTGAATGGAGGCAAGATAAGCAACGCTCTCTGGCACCAGACCGTGGGAGAAGACCTCTATCCCGTGCTCGACGCTTCGCATGGCATCGTCTACAGCTCTGGCGACAAGTACGGCTCCATCAACGACGACGCTTCGCTGGAGACATTCCGCAACGACGTGGTCGCAGAGGAAAGGGCTTACCTGAACGACGTGATTGCATGCCAGGCCGTCATCGACGCATACGCAGGACTGCTGGATGAGTTCGCAGCCATCAATGAAAAGGATGCCAGCATCGAGGCCTACGAACAGGTCATGGAGGAACGCAAGACCGTGGAAGCCTCTGCGGCAGCTTATTCCAGCTACATACAGGCGTGCGAGGACATAATGGAATACCTCGGGGAGAACGAGTTCGCAGGCAGCATTCGCGAGAAACTCGAGACATACCTCAACGACGAGGTGGAGCCAGGCGACGACTATCCCAACGGCAGCCACTCCTACATCGTGGAGCACCATACGCTGACCGATGAGGCGATAGAAGCCGAAAAGGCATACGTGGAGGAATTGCTGAAGCTGGCCATCTCCACAGGCTATACGGCAGGGGCGGAAATCACCAGCCTGCTCGCCAACCCAACGCTTGCCGACGGATTCGAGGGATGGGACCGCACATTCGTTGGAGAGAGCATGACGGCAGGGGGCGTGAAGGAACTGATGCCTGCCGCCGAGGCTTGGAACTGCACCTTCGAGATGATGCAGACCCTGACGGGACTCACCAACGGTATATACATGCTGCAGGCCAATGCCGCATTCCGACCAGCCGGCGACTACCTGAGCACGCTGCACGGAGCCATTCTGCGTGCCGGCGGCAACGTGAACTTCGTGATGGTGGAGGGCGAGGACGTGCTTCCCATCGAGAATGCCGAGGACGGCGTGAACTGCCATCTGACAGGTGAGTGGACCGACCGCCACTTCATCAACGACGAGGTGGACGGATATGTGCCGGTAGGACCGCTGGGATGCTCCTATGCCTTCGCCTCGGGACGCTACCTGAACAGCGTGGCAGTGGAGGTGACGGACGGAACACTCACAGTGGGCATCGCCAATCCTGGAACTGGCATGAAGAACGACTGGACCGGAATGGGCAACTTCCGCCTCTTCTACCTGGGCAACGCAAACGAGGCAACCGAACGTCTGGGCGAGGTGCTGGAAGGATATGCGGGACGCGCGCGTACCATACTCGACTTCGTATGGAGCGACGCTGAGGACTTCAGCCTCTACCCCAACATGTCCGAGGACTTGAAGAAACAACTGTCTCAGGCCTTGGCCGAAACAGGCTCCGCCACCGACGGTGCCGCACGCCTGGCACTCGCCAACCGATTCTCCGACCTGTTCCTGCAAGTGGCAGACTGCCGCAAGGCTTACGTGGAGATGGTCAGCACGGCCAGCGGCGTGGAGGTCTCCCTCGACCAAATGTTCACCCTGGGACTGGTTTCCGAGCAAGACCGCGACAGAGTGTATGAAATGGTGGAGAGCGCATGGGAGCACTATGCCGCCGGAGACATCTCTGCCGCCGAGGCACGCCAGATTACTGAATCCATGAACAACAGCAACATCTATCCTCCAATGGCCGACGGATACTACATGCTGGGCACACCCGAGCACCTGCTCCTGTTCGCCTTCATGGTGAACACAGGCATGGCTAACATCAACGGAAAGCTGACCGCCGACATTGACATGGATGGCGTGGAGTTCACACCCATCGGATGGAATATGGACAACGACTGCCAGACGACCAACGACACATACGTATTCCGCGGCACGTTCGACGGACAGGGACACACCATCAGCAACCTCGCCATCAACAAGCCAAAGAGCATAGGCGTGGGCTTCTTCGGCAACATCGCCTCGCCAGCCACTATCAAGGACCTGCGCCTGGACAACACATGCGCCATCGTGGGATATGACCGTGCGGGACTTGTGGGACGTAGCACGGGAGGAGGAGACATCTACCTCGAAAGACTCGGCAACGAGGGTACGGTAACCTCCGGCATAGCGGCCGCAGGCATCCTGGGCAACGCCAACAGCGGAAGCGTGGCACACCTTGCCGATTGCTACAGCACGGGTGACATAATCCAGGTGGACGGCATCGCACAGGGAAAGGACTGCGCACAGATTTGCGGTTGGTTCGGAGCAGTAGGCGCAACGTTGGACAACTGCTGGAGCACCAGCTCCGTAAACGGCTACCAGGACATCGACCACCTCTTCTGCCGACACAGCAACAACATGACCGTGTTCAACAACTGCTACAGCCTCTACGGCAACGGTACGCAGGCCAAGATAGTCAGCAAGGAAGAGGTCAGCAACGGAACGCTCACATGGAACCTGAACGGCGGACTCACGGAAAATCCCGTATGGAGACAGAACTTGGGCAACGACCCACATCCCGTGCTCGATGCCACGCATGCCATCGTGGAGAAAGACGAGGACGGCTCGTTCGTGAACGCCGGCGACGAAACGGACGTCGCAAAGGTTGAAGGCTCAGAGGCTACCGCAACCGTTACCGACATGCAAGGACGCACCTTGCGCACCAGCGTCGACGCAACATGTGCCACACAGGGGCTGCCAAAGGGCATCTACTTCGTAAAGCGCAACAATAAGGTAACTAAGGTACTGGTAAGATGAGACGACAGATGAAAAGGATACTTGCAATGCTGCTTGTGGCGATGGCTTGCGCCTCGCCACGGGCAGCCACCACGGCCAAGTGGCGCATCATGACATACAACGTGCCGATGGGCAACATTCTCGTAACGGACGGCAACGGACGCAATACGTGGGAGAACCGCTGCGCACAACTACACGCCTACCTGCAGGACGTCAGCCCCGACCTGCTGGGAATGCAGGAACCCGTGCGAAACGAACTGTGCGACGTTCTCAAGGGCATACCCGGATATGCCATGGTGGGATTTGCGCGCGACAATGGTGCCGAGAAAGGCGAATATACGCCCATCATTTACAAGACGCGCCGCTTCCGCGTGGAGGCATCAGGCAACTATTGGCTAACGGATACGCCCGATGTGGTGTCGAAGGTGGAAGGCTCTACGCACAACCGCATTGCCACGTGGGCATTGCTCGTCGACAAACTTACTGGCGCACGCCTGCTCTACACCAATACCCATCTGAGTTACAATTCCGAGGCAGTGAAGCTGGCACAGATAAAGGTGCTGAAGCAGCATATGAAGGAACTCAACGACAAATATGGTTCCACCTTGCCGCATTTGCTGACAGGTGACTTCAACATGCAGGACACAGAGGACAACTACAATTATGTGCTCAACTGGAAGATTAGGATGAAGGACATCTGGGAAACCACATCCGACCGCTGGCACTGGCTTACCGGCAAGAACACTCTCCAAGGCCGCATCGACTACATCTATGCCACGACAAACGTCAAGGGTGTGATGGTGAGATGGGACAACCGCAAGACCGACGACGGATACTGGGTGTCGGACCACGACCCACTCTGGGCGGACGTCAGCTACCGCATCACCACTGAGGACGAGGCACGGAAGGCCATGGATGACGCATGGACTGCCATCGACAGCACACGTACCTTCACGGCAGGACGCATCAAGCTGGCTTCCTCGCCCACACGCATGGCATCGGACGGCATGGAACCTTCCTACCCGCTCAGCTACGCCATCGACAGCAACACCTCAACGTACGCACATTCCCTCTATTCCACCCTTCCGCCCAACGCACCACACTACATACAGGTGAGACCCATCAAGGAAGTTACCGACGTGTATTTCACCTTCACGCGACGTCGCGACAACGACGAATACGGCTTGTCCGACCGCTGGGAGGATGTGATGGTGACAGCCTCCGACGACGGCGAACGATGGGACTACATTGCCGAGCTGCACGATTTCGGCGGCACGCAGAACAAGAGCTACAGCAGCGAGAACATCGCCTTGCGGAAACCATACAGCTACATCCGTTTCAACGTGATGCGCACGCCAGGCATGAAACTTCGCAACGGGCATCCCCAGTTCAGCGTGGCCGAGTTCCACGTGTACGAGAACAAATTGGCTGCCGACTGCGAATATTCATCCCTTCCTGCCGTGACTGAGGCTGCCGACGCATTGGCAGCCCTTGTGACAGCTGTGAGCGAGAAAGTTGCTGCGCACACAGTAGAATCCTCCGACGTGGATGCGTTGCGCCAGGGAATTGAAGCCCTTCAGCAGGCACGCCGCACTACCTCCATCGCTGTTCCTATGGATGTCCCAGCTCAGTTTCCTCAGCCGTCCTATCGTCTGGATGGCACTCGCTACACAGGCGGCAGTGGGATGGTCGTGACAAAGAACCGGAAGATACTCCGCTAAAGGTGCTCAAAACGTAGGCCGCGATTGGTTCGTCCTACGTGAGCAATGAGCAATGAGAAGTGAGCCTTGAGAGACTCCCTCAGTCCCCCTGTTTAGGGGGGGCGTTAGAAGTGAGCCTTGATTCCTTTGCTCATTGCTCACTGCTCATTGCTCACTGCTCACTGCTCGTAGCTCACTGCTCATTGCTCGAAAAGATTTTTAGTTTTTTTTTTTTTTTTTTGAG
>SFXD01000138.1 GCA_004559785.1 bacterium
TATAGCGCCCCTCTTCACCCTGACAGATGGGTTGCTGTGGATAACTCGGGTGATGCTCCATCTGCTGATAATGACTCTCGGGCTGCTGCTGAAGATGACGCAGTGGGCGGCAGTGTGGATGGAGGAAATCAAGGGACTGGCGACGATGGAGACATCGCTGTGGGTGACGGAAGCGAGACAAAGGATCAATGCTTTCGGGGTGTCGAGTACGGCAAGATAGTGGAGGCATACGAGAAGGTGGTTGGCACTCCAAAAGTAGGCGAGAGGCACATCTGGCTGCTCCGTGCCGCCAAGGACCTTCGCTATCTCTGCGACATGAACTCCACCCGTCTGCTCACAGTCCTCATGCTCTCGCCCACGGCACAGGCTGTGGCGAAGGAGAGGGGCGAGAAGGAGGTGGCAGACATCTGCAACACCGCCTGCGGATATAAGTTCTTTGCGGGCTACCCCAAGAAGGTGAAGACGGCATGCGAGATGTGCGGCATCAACCTCGGCTCGGGCACACAGGCTGACGAGGAGTATACCTTCGACATAGATTATGACTACTGGTGGCAGCGTCTGCGCCCTCTGCTGAGCGAGGATGAGCCATACGCACAGGCTGTGCGCAACCTCCCCGACAAAATCAAGCTCGGCGGCATACTGGCGGCAGGAGCGATGTTCGGAACGTACCTCACTCGCTGCTCCTTTGCCCACTACGACGGCAGGCGATACAGGATGAGCTACATTGTGTACGTCATCGGTCAGGCGGCATCGGGCAAGTCGTTCATCGTCGACCTCGACAATGTGCTCATGCAGCCCATGAAGGCGGTGGATGCTGGCTACAGGGAGGAGGAGCGTGAGTATAAGGAGAAGAAGGAGCGCATGTCGACATCTTCCAAGGATGCGCGCGCACAGGCTCCCTCTCGTCCGCATTTCCCCATCCGCTACGTGCCAAGCACCATCTCCAACGCGAAGCTCTACGCCCGTCTGCAAGACGCTGAGGACGCAAACTACAAGGAAGAGAAGATGCACCTGTTCACCCTCGAATCGGAGCTTGCCACCGCCCTGCGTGTGCAGACAGGCTCATGGGCAGGCAAGCTCGACCTCGAACTGAAGTCGTTCCAGAACGAGTATGCAGGTGTGGACTATGCCAACGACCTCAGTGCCAACGGTCTCATTCAGGTCAACTGGAATCAGGTCATCTCGGGCACCATGCCTGCGCTCCGCAAGAAGATGCGCATGGGCGAGATAACGGACGGCTACATCACTCGTCTCGCCCTGTGGATAATGCCTAACAGGGACGACGTGATGATAGATGAGGATGACACGTCGGCTCTCGACCAGAAGCCCGAAGACCTCGCCATCGACGAAAGGCTGCGCTCCGTGGTGATCAATCTCGACCATATCCGTGGCGTGCTCCCCTGCTACCGTCTGACCCACTTCTGTTGGGAGTGGTGCTACAATCAGACGGAGTTGGCAAATCTGGAGGGTGACAAGTGTGTGCACTACTTCCGCAAGCGCATACCGCTCTACATGATTCGCTACGCTCTGCCTCGCATCGTCATGCGCCAGCTCGACAAGTTCGGAGCGGACGGACGGCTGAAGGAGGGTGAGACGCTCGAAATCACGGACAACGACCTTGCCTTTGCGGAGCTTATCGGCGACTACCTCATGTTCATAAGCATCTATCAGTGGGGAAATAAGCTGATGGAGGCATTGGAGGAGGAGATAAGTAATTGCAAACCTCGAAAAAATAGCTCTAAACTGGTGGACATGTTTGAACGTTTGCCAAAGACCTTCACTAAGCAGGACTTGATGGCATACTATTCAAACGATGGTTCAATAAATAGCGTCATCTCCAGATTGGCAAAGTCCGATGTGATAAAAAAGATGGAAGATGGCACATACATGAAATTGGTAGACTCAATCGCTAACATCAGAACATATTAGTATGGCAAAATTCACATCAATGCAATTCGGTCAACTGTCGGAGCTGTATTTCCCCAGTGTGACCAGTTCCTCCGCTCGGCGCAAGCTGAGGGATTGGATAAGGAGCAACCATAGCCTCCAGTCTGCCCTCAGAGGGTTGGGCTGGAAGGAGGGGTGCAGGAAGTTGACTCCAAAGATGGTGATGCTGATAATGCAGCATCTCGGAGAACCGTAGCACATCATGGCGAAACAGAAAGAGAAGAGGCAGCTGTGCCTCTTCTTCCTTTTATGTGGAAGCGGAAGATGACATTGCAATAAAAACGAAACATCATGAAACAGAAAGACAATAAAAATAGTTCAATCTCATGCATGTCGCTTTGCGTCATGCTCATTATCATCATCCATATCATCGCCCTGATGGGCATGATGTCATGCAGCACGCACAGGCATGCCGTGACGGTGGAGAGAGAGAGACACACGGACACTGTATATATCACGTCTCAGCAGTATGACTCCATTTTCATCTGGAAAGACAGGTGGACAGACCGCACGCACGATACGGTGTATATGAAGGAGCTGTCGACGGAATATCGGTACAGTCTGTTGAGGGACACATTGCGCATGGTTGAGAGGGACAGCGTGCCCTACGAAGTGGTCAGAACGGAAACGGTGGAGGTGGAAAGACCTCTCTCG
>SFXD01000058.1 GCA_004559785.1 bacterium
CACGGGGGAATGTTGCATTTGTGTATTTTCACCCTGAAATGAGCACCTCATTCTATAAGTAAAATAAATTATTATTTATTTTACTTATAGAATGCCCATTGTATCAGCACGGAGGGTTACAAAAACACCCCGTGTAACCGTGTAACCGTGTAACCGCTTATTGGCTCCATCTTGCATATTTTCTCCTTTTCACACAGTCACGTTGCCGCATCACTCCCCCTCATGCAAAATAGAAATCCGCTGTGTCATAGACCAATAATCGGCTCAAGCCAATTTATTGGCCACCACCGGAAGCGTTCAGGATAATCTCTCCTTACTCTCCATGTACCTATTGCAAATTTATTGAATCTGGATGTATTCTACGGGTTGCTCCTTCCGTTCATCCAGTGGATGGGATGAATACTCCACGTTTGCAAAGTCCACGCAATTCAGGTCTATGCACCTAATGTTGGAGTTATACATCGTACGGTAGTAGATTTTGCGCCCTTCAACGTCTGTTGCCAGGGTCCATTGCGTTGCGCTCGGGATGTCCGGGGTATCTTGCCCGTTGTCGAATTGCATCCCAATAGGTATGTCGAAGTTGCTCAGGATGTGGAACGCTAGCATTACGGCCTTTTCTGAGGTTTCCTGCGGCGGTGCGGTAGCTTGGAAAATGGCGGCTCTGACGAACCTTGACGGAGGAGTCATGTCCCCGGGAATGCCGTGCATACCGCTACCTCCTCCAAAGGACTTTAGCGTGAGTCCACCCATGTTTCGCTGTGGTATGGTACCTGTCGTAAGGTTCACATAGTTGTTCAGGTTGGTGATGTGCCATTCGTATTCAGGAGAATTCGTAAGCACTCCAATCACGTTTTCATGTATTCTGAGCTTTCCACCTACAATCTCAATGATTATCTGTTTTCCAGACACCTCTGTTATCCTCCAGTGTACGGTGGAGGCACGCTCGTCAATGCCTACGATGTGTACGTCTTGCAATCCTTGCTTCAGTTCGTCTATTGACGAGAACCCGGACAATATCCACGACACCAGTTGGAGGTCGCTTATCGTGCTTCTTCTTTCAGACTCCTCGTATTTCTCGTATTGTCCATAGGCTGGAAAGTAGAACAGTCCGGCGGACAGTCCTACCTCGTTGATTCCCTCCACGACGAATTCCGGCTTTTCCACGGCAAGTCCGACATATCCGTACCTTGCCTTGAACTCCATGCCTGCTTTCCTTCCATCAGGAGTATATGAGCGTTGGACGTAGCCACGTGGCACTATTGCGTATCGGCTACCGAGGTCGCCTGCAGCCCATTCTATGGTTCGTGCGGGAATGGTGGATCCGAGCGTCGTCCTGAGCGTGATGCCCGTGCAGGCAAGTCCCGTTGTTGCCACCGTGACGAGGACAATAGATAATGCCGTTGCGTTGATGATACTTTTCATGATATGCCTCCTTTGCTAAATGGTTATACGCCACAAAAGTAAGGATGTTATTCATTGGTTGTATCTTTATGGTGGCTTATTTATTGATTTTTAATCCTTTCAAGGGCATCGTTAACATGAAGAAGGAAATGCTTTGAGCCATAAGGGTCTTTTGCGCCGTTGCTGTGAATGATGTGCGTCATCCTTCAATGCGAGGGATGAAATTCGTATGGCTGGCATTCATCCTTGAATTAGTCTGACAGTGCGTACAAGCAAAACCCCCACGCATCATCTACTGATGCGTGGGGGTATATGAATGCTTGTATGCTTGTATATCTCAATTATAGCTTGTCGTTTGAGCCAAGCACGTCAACAATCTTGTGCATGTACATCTTCTTCATGTTCTCGCGTGCAGGCTTCAGGTACTGACGTGGGTCGAAGTCGCCTGGCTTCTCGTCGAAGTGCTTGCGGATGGCAGCGGTCATGGCGAGACGTGAGTCGGAGTCGATGTTTATCTTGCATACTGCGCTGCGTGAAGCCTCGCGTAGCTGCTCCTCGGGTATTCCCACTGCGTCGGGAAGCTTGCCGCCGTGTGCATTGATGGTGTCAACCTCGTCCTGTGGAACGGAAGAAGATCCATGAAGTACGATGGGGAAGCCGGGGATGCGCTTCTCTATCTCGTGCAGGATGTCGAACGCCAATGGAGGAGGAACCAGCTTGCCTGTCTTGGGGTCGCGTGTGCACTGCTCTGGTGTGAACTTGTATGCGCCATGGCTTGTACCGATGGAGATTGCCAGTGAGTCGCATCCTGTGCGCTTGCTGAAATCCTCTACTTCCTCGGGCTTCGTGTAGTGAGATACCTCGCTTGCGACCTCGTCCTCAACGCCAGCCAATACACCGAGTTCTGCCTCTACGGTTACGTCGTGTGCGTGAGCGTACTCTACGACTTTCTTTGTGAGTTCGATGTTCTCTTCGTATGGGAGAGACGAACCGTCAATCATTACGCTTGAGAAGCCGTTGTCGATGCAGTCCTTGCACAGTTCGAAGCTGTCTCCGTGGTCCAGGTGCAGCACGATCTGTGGGTTAGCGCATCCCAGTTCCTTTGCATACTCTACGGCACCCTGTGCCATATAGCGCAGGATGGTGCCGTTGGCGTAGTTGCGTGCGCCCTTTGATACCTGCATGATAACGGGAGACTTGGTCTCTACTGCTGCCTGTACGATGGCCTGCATCTGCTCCAGGGTGTTGAAGTTAAATGCGGGGATGGCATAGCCTCCGGCTACAGCCTTGGCAAACATTTCGCGGGTGTTTACCAAACCCAATTCCTTGTAACTTGTCATTGTTTTGTTGTTTTGATATTGTGGTAAATCTGTCTATCCTGTCTTTGCGTTTGCAAAGTTAGCCATTTTTTGTGAAACGGAAAAACTTTTCCCTATCTTTTAACCAGATAAGTTACCGTTGGCAGGTGGTCGCTATATCCGTTGAGCCAAACTCCCGACGAAGTCGTGCGCTTGGGAGTGCCCTTGTACTTGCCTTCCTGCTGCATCAGGTAGTCTCTTTTGAAGATGTGGTACCTGAAGAGCGTGAGGTTCTTGTATTCCTTTGTCCCTTTCGTGTCGAGCAGGTTCTTGCTCAGCACTATCTGGTCGAACAGGTTCCATCCTCCTTGGTATGAGAGGGTGCCCTGTCCGTCCTTCCTGAGTATGTCCCACCATGGGTTGTAGAAGTCTCCGTCTCCCACGTCCTTCATCTTTCTCTTTGCGCCCAGGCATTTAGCCATAGAGGCGTTGTCGGGGTCGTCGTTCATGTCGCCCATTACGATGATGCGCATTTCGGGGTCTGCGGTGCGTATGCTGTCGGTAAGTGCCCTGACCTGCCTTCCGCCGTATTCTCGGAATATGCTTTCTGCTGCGCGGCTTGGCCAGTGGCAGACTATCACCGTAAGGGGGTCGCCTGCCAGTTTGCCCTGTACGCACAGGAATGGCCTGGTGGCGTGGGTCGTGTCCCCGTTTTCGTACACATACAGTTTGTGGAACGCCTTGGTTACCTGGAACGCCTTGGGGTTGTATATCAGCGCGCAGTCGACGCCTCTCTTGTCAGGTCCCTCGAAATGCACGTACTTGTAACCTCTCTTCCGCATCTCAGGTTGCGAGGTCAGGTCGTCCAGCACCTTGTCGTTCTCCACTTCAGATACGCCGACGATGCTGGCTCCGTACGGCACCTTGTCGGTCCCGAGGTCGCAGATGACCCTTGCCATGTTCTTCAGTTTGTTCTCATATTTGTTCTTGTCCCAGTGGTATGACCCCCCTGGCAGGAAGTCGTAGTCGTTTTTGTTGTAGTCGTGTACTGTGTCGAACAGATTCTCCAGGTTGTAGAAGCACACTGCGTGACACTGGAGTTGTTGTCCCCTTACCCTCAGGGCAGGATGGAGCGCAATGATGCAAAGCAGAAGGAATGCCGTTTTCTTCATCTCTTTTGGTGTTTATTACAGAAGTCTTGTTATTCAATGCCGTGCAAAGATAACACTTTTTTACATATCACGGCGATAAACACCTTTTTTTTTGGACTAAACATACGAGTAGAAGATTTTTTTTGTAAGTTTGTACCGTAATTTTACACAAAAACACAAAATGAATATGAAAATTAAGCATCAGCTGATGGTGCCCGCGCTTTTTGCGGCATCACTAAGCTACGCTCAGACGGACTCGACGTTCGTCAGCACGGTAGAGGAGGGCATTCAGGATGCGTCTTCCTTTACCCTGACAGAGTCGCAGCTGGGCGAGGACGATGACCAGACGGCCAACATCATACAGGTTGGTTCGTCTTCCAATGTTTACACCAGCAACGTGGGCTATCTGTGGAGCCCTGTACGGTTCAAGTTCAGGGCTTACGATTCACGCTACAACGACGTCTACATGAATGGTGTGCAGGTGAACAACGTAGAGAACGGAAGGTTCAATTTCTCGACCATAGGAGGAATGAACGATGCCACGCGAAACCAGGATTCCAGCAATCCGTTCGAGGACAACCGCTATTCCATGAGCGGCATAGGCGGCTCCAACAACTACAATTTCCGTGCGAGCCAGATGGCAGCCGGAAGCAAGGCGACAATCTCGGGTGCCAACAGGAACTATACCTTGAGGGGCATGTATACATACGGAACGGGACTCAACGAGAACGGCTGGGCTTTCTTCGGAACCGTAGGATATCGCTGGGCCAACATGAACACGGCCGCCGTGGAGGGAACGTTCTACAATTCCTTCTCCTATTTCCTCAGCCTGCAGAAGGTGTTCAGCGAGAAGCACTCCCTTAACCTTGCCACTTGGGGAAATCCCACCGAGCGCGCCCAGCAGGGAGCGTCGACGGACGAGGCCTACTGGCTTGCCAACGACTATATGTACAACCCATACTGGGGCTACCAGAACGGGAAGAAGCGTTCCAGCCGAATCGTGAACAACTACGAGCCTTCTGCCCTGCTGACTTGGGACTATGCCATAAACGACAGGATGAAGCTGACCACCAGTGCCTTCTTCAAGTACGCCATGTACAGCAGCACGAAGCTGAACTACAACGATGCGCAGAACCCCGCTCCCGACTATTGGAAGAACATGCCCAGTTCCTTCTACGACGTATGGGACAAGGACAATGTGATGAATTGGGAATACGGCCTGCAGTCATGGTATAGCGCATACGACCGCTGGACGTTGAGCAAGGCAAACCGCCAGATAGACTTCGACGAGCTCTATGCCAAGAACCAGGGGCTGAACGCGGACGGCAAGGATGCTGCCTACTACATACAGGCAAAGCACAACGACCACCTGACCACCAACCTTGCAAGTACCTTCGACTGGAAGATTGACAAGGAAATGAAGTTGGTGGCAGGCTTACAGCTTGGCAGCAACAAGGGAATGCACTACCAGACCTTGGAGGACTTGATGGGAGCCGACAATCTCCACAACGTCAACAACTATGCCATCGGGACTTATTCGCCCGATGACCCAAGGGTGCAGTACGACCTGCGAAACTACGACCCCACGAACCCTTATTCCGAGGCGAACCGTATCAAGGAGGGAGACCGCTTCGGCTACGACTACAACCTTATAAGCCAGAACGCAAGGCTGTGGACGACCTTTGCACGTGACAAGGGCATAAGCCACAACTACATCTCCGCCAAGATAGGAGGCACTCAGATGTGGAGGGTAGGCCGCATGGAGAACGGACTGTGCCAAGGATACAGCTACGGAAAGAGTGGCGTGGCACGTTTCCTTGACGGAGGTTTCAAGATGGGTAGTACGCTCAACCTCGGTGGCGGCAACGCCATTGCCATGGGCGTGGGATACGAGACAAGGGCTCCACAGGCGAACGTGGCATTCGAGAGTCCCGAGCTGAACAACAATTTCGTGAAGAACCTCAAGAACGAAAAGGTCTTCACCGCCGAATTGGGATATGCGGCGAACTGCAGTTGGCTGCGTGCAAACATCACGGGTTATTTCACCCACACCTTCGACGGCACGGACTGGCAGCAGTTCTACAACGACGACGAGAACAGCTTTACCTACAACAGTATAACCGGAATCTCAAAGAACTACTACGGCGTGGAGGCCGGACTGAAGTTCAAGGTGACGAGTAGCTTCGACATCAACCTGATGGGTACCTACTCCGACAACAAGATCCTGGAGAACACCCAGGCAACGTACCTCAACAGCACGGAGTGCGTGCAGGAGACCAGCGTATGCTACAACAAGGGTATGCGCGAGGGCGGCACGCCTCTGGCAGTGGCATCCCTTGGCGTGGACTATCGCGTCAGAGGGTGGTACCTGAGCCTGGTGGGCAACTACTACGACCGCATCTACCTCTACTATTCGCCCAACATGCGATACAAGAACACCCTGGAGAATGCAGGTGCCATAGACAACCTTGGCAACTACATCGTGCCCGACCAGGCAAAGGGAGACGGTGGGTTCATGCTCGACGCCAGCATAGGCAAGCAGTTCCGCATCGGCAAGAACCCAATGAGCGTAAACCTGACACTGACCAACCTGACCAACAACCGCGACATCGTGACAGGTGGCTACGAGCAGAGCCGAAGCAACTACTCCATGCGCAAGAATGGCGACAAGGGTAGCGAGCGTCTCTACGACTTCTCCCAGAACCCCAAGAAATACTATGCGCAGGGCTTCAACTTCATGCTCAACGTGAACTACAGATTCTAACATAACATACTCAATCAAAAGACATTCCTAATATGAGACTAAGAAATATATTCTCGCTGGCATTGTGTGTGCTGACCACCTTTGGTGCCGTTTCGTGCCAGGATGGCGACTGGGATGATGAGGTCAATACCTCCAGGACCATCTGGAACGACACCATTACCGAGCGCAATGTGAAGACGATAGACTACATCAAGACCAAGTTCAAGACGGCAATCTCCAACAGCAGCTATGCCCTTGTCGAGGAGGACATTCAGCTCAAGGCATGGATTACCGTCAACGACCTGGGTGGAAACATTTCCCAGCAGCTCGTGGTGCAGGATGAAACAGGCTATATTATAATAGGTATCACCGAGGACAGCATGCATAGCTATGCCAAGCCGGGACAGGTGATACTCCTCAACCTCAAGGGACTGTACATCGGAGGCTACGGAATGAATGGACAGATAGGCTATCCGGGCATGAGCAGCACCTCGCAGGCAAAGCGCATCGGGCGCATGGACAGGTATACATGGTACAACCATGTCAAGTTCCTCCCCGAGACACACCCCTTGGACGATGCAGCAAAGTTCGACAAGTCCATGGACATGGACAAGGAGAGCAACAAGCTCGTCTATGTCGAAGGCTCTTTCTCTGAGGCCGACGGCAAGGCAACCTTGGCCGACCCCAAGCTGGCAGATGCGGGCAACTCGGTAAACCGCACGCTCAACATAGATGGCGGCGGAACCATAACGATACGCACAAGCTGCTACAGCGACTTCGGCTCGCTCGTAATGCCCGTAGGCAAGGTCAAGGTAGTGGGTATAGCCGTCAGGTACAATACCAGCTCGTGGCAGATACAGATGAGGACGGCGGACGACCTCGTGGCCCTGTAATGACACCATACAATCCTAACCATTATTTAGAAACGATTATTAAAAAACAAATAAAGACATCATGAAAAAGTATTTCAAGACATTGCTCATAGCAGCAATGGGTATTTTCGCATTATCCTCGTGTGAGGACGTACCCGCTCCCTACGACGTTCCCGGCAGTGGCGACGGAGGATCTGTAATAGAGCAACCAGACCCCGCTGGCACGGGCTCCGTTTCCGACCCATACAACGTGGCGGCCATATTGGACGTGGCAGCTGGATTGGGAACAGGAGAAACAGCCGGCCCGTACTATATCAAGGGTATAGTATCGTCAATAAAGGAGGTTTCTGCCTCCTTCGGCAATGCTACGTTCTATATTTCCGACACAGGCGGCACGAACAACACGTTCTATGTATATCGCGCACTTGGGCTTGACAACAAGAACGTCACGAGTGACGACCTTATAAAGGTCGGAGACGAGGTGGTCATTTGCGGAAAAATTACCAACTACAACGGTACGCTCGAAACCGTCCAGAAGGAAGCCTACATATACTCCATCAATGGAGGTGGCGGCAATGGAGGAAGCGAGGAAATAGCTACCTCTAAGGAAAATCCCTACAGCGTGGCAGAGGCACAGGGAGCAAGCGGCAGCAATTATGTGTGCGGCTATATCGTAGGCTACATAGACGGACAGTCGCTGGAGAACGGAGCAAGGTTTGAAGTGCCTTCTGTACCCGAGACGGAAATCCTGATTGCAGACAATCCCGATGAGGTCGACCCCTCGAAGGTATACCCTGTGCAGTTGCCGGCAGGCGATATACGCAATGCCCTCGAACTCTCCGCACATCACGAACTCCTGAAGCAGGAAGTGCTCCTCTTCGGTTCCATAGAAAGGTACTTCAATGTCCCGGGAATGAAGAGCACGTCATGGGCACGTGTAGGCGAGAAGGAGTATGGCAAGGATCCCGAGGCTCCAGAGGCAGAACTCAATCCTAAGGGGGCTGGAACACTGGCTGACCCATTCAATGTAGATGGTATCATCAAGTACACAAGCGCATTGGCTGCAGATGTGAGCTCTCCTGACAAGGTTTACTTCAAGGGCATCGTCGAATCATTCAAGGCTAATGAAGAGCCAGGCAATTCTTATGGCAATGCTACTTTCTATATCAAGGACAAGGACGGTGCAAACACATTCTACTGCTTCCGTGTTATGGGACCTGACAATCAGAAGTTCACATCAGCAGACCAGCTGAAGGTCGGTGATGAGGTTGTCATCTATGGTAATGTGGTCAACTACAAGGGCAATACACCTGAGACAGTACAGGGTCAGGCTTATGTATACTCCATCAACGGCAACACGGAAGGCGGCGAAGGTGGCGGCGACAACCCTGGTGGCGACAAGCCAAGTGGTGAAGCCAGTGGTACAGGAGTTGCATCTGACCCATACAATGTAGCGGGTGCTTTGGCTTATATCAGCACACTTTCTTCAGAGGACAAGCCAGAGGCATTGGTATATACCAAGGGTTACGTCAGCCAGGTAGTGAAGTTAGGAACTAAAGGTTCCATCCAGTTCCACATGTCGGACAAGGGTGTCGAGAACAGCCTGCTCGTTTATTATTGCAACAATTTGGGCAATGTAGCTTTCTCTTCACTTGACGACCTGAAGGTCGGTGATGAAGTAGTAGTTTGCGGTAAGGTAGTGAACTATATGGGCAACACACCAGAGTATGCCTCTGGTGCATACCTCGTTTCGCTCAACGGCAAGACAGAAGGTGGCGAAGAAGGCGGTGAAGAAGGCGGCGAAGGCGGCGGCGAAGAAGGTGGTGGCGACACCCCCGTCGAACCCGTGGAAGGCTTCATGTTCACCAGTTCGCAGGTGTTCAGCAGCGGCCTCAACGGAGCGACGCTTGCACCCAATGGATATGGCCAACAGGCAGTGGCAAACGAGAGCACATGGTATGGATTCAGCATAGACGGCGTGGAGTTCGTTGGATGCAAGATTTGCATTGCTCCATCCAGCAATGGCGGTGGACTCCAGATGCAGGGCCACGCTTCGGACACTGCAAAGCAGGGCTTCGTTACAAACGTTACTCCATTCACGCCAATCAAGACCATACAGATTGTGTGCCGTACCTTGAATACTGCCAAGTACGACCCATCGTTCCACTTGTATGCCGGTACGGAGACGCATCCCGTTGACAATGCCATAGAGGGCACTTCCGCAAAGGTGGCAGCTGATGATACCTTCAACGAGTTCACTTACACCTTCGACCTCAGTGCAGGCTACTACACCCACTTCACCATAGCAAACGACCTTGCAGGTGCCTTGTACATCGACAAGGTAGTGGTGGCTACGAAGTAAGGGTCGTATTCGAGCATCAGAAAATACGAGGAAGGTTGTCGTCCCGTCGGGGATGGCAACCTTTTTCGATGGCACGCTCGGCATCAATTTAAGGTGGGAGCGTGTGTTTGGGAGTATTTTCCATCCAAAAGTTTTGTAGTGTGCCTATAATGTCATATCTTTGCATGCGCTAAATTAGGCGTGAAAACTTATAAGTAGAACACCCCCTAAAAACACAACAGCATTTATGAAAACTGCAAAGATACTTTTACCCCTTTTGTTGGCAACCGTGCTTGTGGGTTGCAATGACGACGACGATGAAGACATCAAGGCGAATGGTGCGGTCAATGCCAATGCCAATAGGGTATTGAGGAGTGGCAAGACCGAGAATCCCGACCAAACCGATGTCAACAAGGTGGCATGGCGCATGGAGATACCTTCCTTGAGGAACGGTCAGAACGACCTGTTCGTGGTCCATACAGTGGATGGCTATGGAGTGAACTACAGCATGGAGTACGATTGCAGCCTGAAGGCGGCGAGGTGGACGGCATACCAGTGGCATAGTGGCAACTCGGGAAATAATTGGAAAAGGGAAAAATGGAGATACGGAGAAACATTCAACGGCTATGGAGGCGATCGCGACCCCTTCCAGCCAGACCCCTTGATACCGGCAGGGTACAGGCTCAACGAGAAGAGTTATACAGGTTCTGGCTACCAGCGTGGGCACATGCTCGCATCACAGGACAGGGTGGCCTCAAAGGACATGAACGGACAGACCTTCTACATGAGCAACATGCACCCTCAGATAGGTGCGTTCAATACCCAGGGGATATGGTATAACCTTGAGGGGTTCATACGTGACAACTACAACAAGGACTCCTTCCGCGACACGCTCTATGTCGTGAAGGGAGGGACGATTGCCGAGGGGCAGTATACTACGAAGGTCAATGCGGGCAACACCCTTGTCGTGCCAACCTATTTCTATATGGCAATATTGTGCAAGAACAGCAAGGCAGGTGCAGGAGGCTACAAGGCCATAGCGTTCTGGATGGAGCACAAGGCTAATACCGACAAGTCATTTATCAATTATGCTGTCAGCATAGACAAATTGGAGGAACTCACGGGCATAGACTTCTTCTGCAACCTGCCCGACGACATAGAGAATGTTGTGGAGTCGTCCATGATACCACAGCTTTGGAACCTAAAATAGCATATCAACGAGGCAATTGCGCAACAAAATGGAAAAAACTTCATCCGAAGGATGGCGTATTCCAATAATTTGTTGTAACTTTGCAGCCGACATTTATCAATCAGTCCCTTATCTGCTTCCTTCCAACAAGGGGAAATTCGGGGACATAACAGAACAAAAACAATGAAGAAAGGTATTCATCCCGAAAACTACCGTCCGGTAGTGTTCAAGGACATGAGCAATGGCGACATGTTCCTCAGCCGTAGCACTGCAAAGGCTACGGAGACAGTCGAGTTCGAAGGCGAGACTTATCCAGTAATCAAGTTGGAAATCAGTAACACCTCTCACCCCTTCTACACGGGCAAGAGCAAGCTGGTGGATACGGCAGGTCGCGTGGACAAGTTCATGAGCCGCTACGCTCGTTCCAAGAAGTAATAGGGTATTATCGGGCAAGGAAAGGCGCACGAGTCATGTGGTGCGACCTTATTTCAAGTTAATGGTTATGGGCTGCAGATATCTTTCTGCAGCCTTTTTCTGTTCTTCCGTCAGTTCCTTGGTTTGCAGTTCCCAGGTCAGGGTACGGTTGTCGGGGTATAGCGTAGCCTTCATCAGGGGCAGGGCCTTCAGGTAGTCCAACGCTTCGTCGTCGGCCTCTCCTGTGGTAAACTCCTCTACCGAAGGGCGTCTTGCCTCGTCCCTTGCTATTGAGTGCCAGTCGTTGTCGTAGAAGAATACCTGGCTGTCTTCTGCAGGCCCGTTGTATGTACGTACGAGGCATAGGGTAGAGTCTGTCAGCAGTTTCATCTGTATCGTGCTCCTGTCGCTTACTTGCAGCAGCAAGTAGTCTGCCGTCAGCATCTTCAGTTCCGTCCAGTCGTCCAGCTTATTCCTGACCCTTGCCGCCATTCCGTTTTCCGCAAAGTCTATGCAGTCGAGTCTGTTGTTGCGTGTCATTAGTGGGAATATGCTGTCGGGTGCTTCTGCGAAAACGTCCCTCATCAGTCTTCCCTGTGCATTGGCGCAGGCAATATGCAGTGCGAGAACCATTATGCCAATCAGTCTTCTTTTCATCTCTTGCTTACTTGTTTTTCTATCTTTTAATCGTTTTTCTCTCTTTTTCTGTTGTCGTGCGAATGGTCAAACGCTGTGCATTGGTCTGTCACCTTGTCCCCAGATATAGGAACACCATGCCGGCCAGTACGAGCAGGAGGTCGAGGGCCTTGCTGCGAAGGTTCTTCTCATGGAACAGCAGTGCGCCGAGCAGGAAGCTGACCACTACGCTGCCTCGCCTGACCATGCTGACTACGCTGACCAACGCTCCGTCGAGGCTGAGCGAATGGAAGTACGCGAAGTCTGCCATGCTGAGGAAGATGCTAATCAGGGGTATCGACCACGACCACCTGAATGGCGTAGTCTCCCTCCCGTGGTTTCGGAATGCCAAGACCGCCAAGCCCATCATCAGGCATTGGTAGAAGTTGTAGTAGCACTGAACCGTAATCCTGTTCAGCCCGATGCCTCCTTCTGTGGCGGATGTCATGAGGTATTTGTCGTATAGTCCGCTGACGGCTCCCATTACGGCAGCTCCCACTATGCAGAATATCCACTTGTTGTGCCTGAAGTCGATGCCTTCCTTGCGTCCGCTCCTGCTCAGCATGAAGAAACTCAATACCGCCAATGCTACTCCTGTCCACTGGTAGGCGTTGAGCTTCTCGCCGAAAAGCAGCAAGGCTCCGAGCAGCACCATCACGGGTCGTGTGGCATTTATGGGACCCACAAGGGTGATGGGCAGGTTCTTCATTCCGATATATCCCAGTACCCAACTGCACAGCACAATGCACGATTTCAGCAGGATGTATTTCTGCACCTCCCATCCGCCGAACGGGGCATATCCCAAAAAAGGCAGGAATATCATGGAGCAGAACAGAGTATTGAGGAAGAGTACTGGCAGGACGGCATTGTCCTGCAGGGCGTACTTCTTGCACACGTCATAGCATCCTAATAGTGCGGCGGAGAGGAAAGCGAGCAATATCCAGATCATAAGTCGGCGAATAGTGTACTGTTAGTGTGCCATTGAGCAGGGATGTCGTAGGCATGGATGTTACTGCCGCTTGGCATAGGTATACGTCTCATGTTATTTTGCATCAGTATCTGATATCGGTCAGGAAGAGAGCCTTGCCAGGGACGCTCTCTCCGGCCGAGCACCGGTCTTTTAGTTCTATTACCTTGCGGAAGTCATCCACGGAAATCTTGCCCCTTCCTACTTCCATCAGCGTTCCCACTATGGCCCGTACCATGTTGCGCAGGAATCGGTTGGCGGAGATGGTGAATCTCCACGAACCGGGTTCTATCTCGTCCCAGTGTGCCTCGAATATCGTGCAGTCGTTGGTCTTGGTGTCCGTGGAGACCTTGGAGAAACTGGTGAAGTCCCTGTATTCCGGCAGCGTTAGTGCCGCCTTGTTCATCAGGGTGAAGTCCACCTTGCCATGCACCATCCAGCTGTATTGCCTTAGGAAAGGGCTCTTGGCGGTATGTACGTAGTAGTGGTACGTCCTTCTCTTTGCGGAGAAGCGTGCGTGCATGTCATCCGCAACCTGTTCTACCTTCTGCACCGCAATGTCCTGCGGAAGGATCTTGTTGAGCCTGTATGCCAGTTGGCGGCAGTCCAGGGTCGTACCTTCGTCGGGATGGTAGTCGAAGTGTGCAACCATCATCCTGGCGTGTACACCTGCATCGGTACGTCCGGCACCAACCACCTCGATGTCTTTCCTCAATAGGGTAGACAGGCACTCCTGCAGCGTCTGCTGGACGCTATTCCCGTTTGGCTGTATCTGCCATCCGTGGTAGGACGTGCCATCGTAACTGAGAGTGATGAAATACCTCATTCTTGGAATTCCTTATGCATTGCTTATGCAAAGTTACAAAGAAAAAGCGACTTTGTGGAGGTTTCCGCCCATAAAATAACCTGAACTCGACGAATATCTATCAACTTGAAAGAAGCAAGAAAATATGTCACTGACAACGGTATATATATTCGTTCCCGATAAGGTTATTAACCTTTCGCCC
>SFXD01000139.1 GCA_004559785.1 bacterium
TATTGATGTTGTGCTGTTGCTTTTTACTGAAAGCTGCTACTAACGACTCATAAATCTACCCTTAATCGTGTATTGGATGATAGTTGCGGATTTTAGGTAGAAAAGAAATACGGAATTGCAAAGTACACGGAATTATCCTAAAAATGTATATTTTTGATAAGTTTTGCCAATAAAAATAGTTGGATTTGCGAAATAATTCGTACCTTTGTACTCGCAATCGTTCCACCTCTTACGGAGAGTTGCGCTTGAAAATCACGATTTTTTAGTGCTGGAATATTGCAGGCAGGCTCGGATATGGGACTGGTATTGAGTGGATTATACTGCTTGAAGCACCTCCTAAACGGTAGTGAAGCCGGTATCTCGGGCTATCGGGTAATCATGAAAATGCAAAAAGCCCTCTTGCAGGGCAAGGAGAGACTATGTCCTTAAGTGTCAAACAAGAATACAATCAAGTCTATTGGTATCTCATGCTCCACCTCGACCCATCGGGCATCGACAAGATGCTCAAGTACGAGAATGAGCAGCGCAAATCCCAAAATGCGCCCACCATTCTTTCACTCATCCCCTTCCTCTTCCTGGAACACGCAGCCTCAGAGAAACGACTCTCGCAAGAGACAAAGGCAGAGAAGGGTAGGGCAGACAGCCGTGACGAAGCCGATGCTCACAACACGCTCCGCAACTACCTGCACGATTTCGTGTTCATCAAGTCGTCCAGAAACGAGATTGACCAACTTCTCAATTGTGACTGGAACCGCAACGGACGCCTCCACCTGCACTATTGCCGTACACGCGAAGGCAAGCCCATCCGACTGACAGAAAAGGAAATGACACCATTCATTGCCCTCTTCGTCGAACAGCGGCAAAAGTTCTCCTTCCGTCCTTACGGACAAGATACTCTCCATCAGCAGACGGTACACATCAAACGGGGACTCTTCAAAGACTACACCGCCACCGTCATGAAAGTGACTCAGACGGCAGAAGGCATCCGGCTCACCCTGAGCATACCTGTGTTCAGCAATGTGTTCTCCTTGAACTTGTACGACTGTTCCAGTGCCGATGTCGATGTGCCAGGCGGCGATTTAGATCAGGTCTTCACCCCTTACTTCGTGCAGAACATGGAACAAGAGTTTTTCGCCATCCTCCGCAGGAAGGTGTTTCGCCGAGAAACACCGCAGACCCAGCGTCAAGACCAGCAGCGCCTTGACGAATGCAGCGTTTTCAATTACCTGAAGTTCGACACTGCCGACCGCCAAACCCATTTCCAAGCCCTCATGCTGCTTTGCGCCACGCTCCGCAGGGACAAACCCGCCAAGGACACCCTCATCAGAGAGTTGAAAGCCGCCATCTCCCATCCTCAGGTACTCTCTACCGACGAAGAAGCCTTCGTCACCGCCATCCTCTTCGTGGCAACCAAAGATGGCACCCTCCGCAAAGCCGCCAAAGAATATTGTCAAACCCACGAAGTGACCCTACAGTCCCTTCTCCAACTGATGCCCCTCATCAAAGAAATCAAAACAAGATAACCCTCACCCCTCCCTCCTCATCTCCCCCGCTTGCACCAACCGGTTTTCCCTGCTGCCCTCTCTCCTTCCTCCCTCCTTGCGCCAGCAGGTTTTCCCTGCTGCCCTCCCTCCTCATCTCCCCCGCTTGCGTCAGCAGGTTTCCCCTGCTGCCCTCCCTCCTCATCCCATTCCGCATGGCAATTCCTAATTCCTCATTTCCCCTCCCTCCCATGTCCCCCCTCAACCCATCTACCTTGCGTGATTTTCGCATGACCTTCTACCGCTGGGAGTTTCAAGACTCCGACTACATCAACCTCCAAGAAGAGCAAGCCATCAAGGCGTATGCAAAAGGATGTGTGGAGCAGTTGCTCCCCTCATTGAAAAAACTGCAAGACCACACCCTCCGCCTTACTCCTGCCCAAGAGACCGACTATCTCCTGACCCTCCTTTTAGCCGTCGAATTGGCAGACCTGTACAGCCTCCGTCCCCGCATTGTCAAGCACATCCTCACCCGCATCCCCCAACTGCCCGATTCCCGTCACAAGACTCACCTGCAGACCCACCTCTACATCGTCAGTGACCGCGCCGACCTCCTCGCCGCAGCCCTCGATGCCTCCTCCGCATGGGACACCCAAACCTTCACCCCAGAAGACCGCTACATCCGTCAATACCTCCAAGAAGAGCAAGAAATCCTCATCCTCCAACCCTAAACCCTCAACCCTCCTCATCTCCCCCGCTTGCACCAACCGGTTTTCCCTGCTGCCCTCTCTCCTCCCTCCCTCCTTGCGCCAGCAGGTTTTCCCTGCTGCCCTCCCTCCTCATCTCCCCCGCTTGCGCCAGCAGGTTTACCCTGCTGCCCTTCCTCCTTGCGTCAGCAGGTTTACCCTGCTGCCCTCCCTCTCACCCCTCCCTCCTTCCCCCCTTGCGTCAGCAGGTTTACCCTGCTGCCTCCCTCTCACCCCTCCCTCCTTCCCCCCTGCGTCAGCAGGTTTACCCTGCTGCCCTCCCTCCTCCAACCCTAAACTCTCCACCCTAAACTCTTCCCCCCCCCT
>SFXD01000140.1 GCA_004559785.1 bacterium
ATTGCCTGATGGAAGAACCATCACGATTGAGACCGGAAAAGTTGCAAAACAGGCCGATGGTGCTGCTGTCCTGAGAATGGGCAACACCGTACTGCTCGCAACTGTTTGTGCAGCTAAGGACGCAGTTCCGGGTACAGATTTCATGCCTTTGCAAGTTGATTACCGCGAGCAGTACGCTGCCGCAGGACGTTTCCCAGGTGGATTCACAAAGCGTGAGGGCAAGGCCAGCGACAACGAGATACTTACCTCACGTCTCGTTGACCGTGTGCTCCGTCCGCTGTTCCCATCAAATTATCATGCAGAGGTATACGTGCAGGTGATGCTTCTTTCCGCTGATGGTGTAGACCAGCCAGACGCACTGGCAGGGTTCGCCGCTTCGGCAGCCATGGCTTGTTCAGATATTCCCTTTGAGTACTACATCTCCGAGGTGCGCGTAGCGCGCGTCAATGGCGAGTATGTCATTGATCCTACCTTCGAGCAGATGAAGGAGGCCGACATGGACATCATGGTTGGTGCCACAAAGGACAATATCATGATGGTTGAGGGCGAGATGAAGGAAGTGTCAGAGCAGGACCTCATCGGCGCGCTCAAGGCTGCTGCCGAGGCTATCAAGCCCATGTGCCTTCTTCAGGAAGAGCTGGCCAAGGAGCTTGGCACCGACGTGAAGAGGACCTACGACCACGAGGTGAACGACGAGGATCTGCGCCAGCAGATTAAGGACGAACTGTATGCTCCAGCATACGAGGCCACCAAGGCTGCCCTGCCCAAGCAGGAGCGTCAGGAGGCTTTCGAGAAGATTATCACCGACTTCCTTGCCAAGTATGACGAGGCACATGCCGACCTTACAGCCGACGAGCTTGAGGAGAAGCATGCCGAGGCCATGAGATACTATGCCGACGTGGAGCGCGACGCCATGCGCCGTTGCATCCTCGACGAGGGCATCCGCCTCGACGGACGTAAGACCACTGACATCCGTCCTATCTGGTGCGAGGTGTCTCCGCTGCCAATGCCTCACGGAAGCTCTATCTTCACACGTGGCGAGACACAGAGCCTCTCTACATGTACGCTTGGTACCAAGCTCGACGAGAAGCTCGTTGACGATGTTCTCGACAGAGGCTACCAGAGGTTCCTCCTTCACTATAACTTCCCACCGTTCTGTACTGGCGAGGCTAAGGCCCAGCGTGGCGTAGGCCGTCGTGAGATTGGCCATGGCCATCTCGCATGGCGTGGTCTGAAGGGACAGATACCTGCCGACTTCCCATACACCGTGCGCCTTGTAAGCCAGATACTGGAGTCTAACGGCTCTTCTTCCATGGCTACTGTCTGCGCAGGCACGCTCGCACTCATGGATGCCGGTGTTCCAATGAAGAACCCTGTTTCGGGTATCGCAATGGGTCTTATCAAGAACCCGGGAGAGGACAAGTACGCCATCCTCAGCGACATCCTTGGCGATGAGGACCACCTTGGCGACATGGACTTCAAGACCACTGGTACACGCAACGGTCTTACAGCTACACAGATGGATATCAAGTGCGACGGCTTGAGCTTCGAGATTCTGGAGAAGGCTCTCATGCAGGCCAAGGCTGGCCGTGAGCACATCCTCGGCAAGATGCTCGAGACTATCTCTGAGCCACGTGCCGAGATGAAGCCACAGGTACCGCGCATCGTTGCCTTCGAGATACCGAAGGAGTTCATCGGTGCCGTTATTGGCCCGGGCGGAAAGATTATCCAGCAGATGCAGGAGGACACTGGCTCTATCATTACCATCGACGAGATTGACGGCGTAGGCAAGGTGCAGGTAAGCGCACCCAACAAGGAGAGCATTGATGCTGCCCTGGCCAAGATTAAGGCTATCGTTGCAGTTCCCGAGGTCGGCGAGGTATACGAGGGAACAGTACGCTCCATCATGCCTTACGGATGCTTCGTAGAGATACTGCCGGGCAAGGATGGCCTGCTGCACATCTCCGAGATTGACTGGAAGCGTCTGGAGACCGTCGAGGAGGCTGGCATCAAGGAGGGTGACAAGATTAATGTCAAGCTGCTTGAGATTGACCCCAAGACTGGCAAGTACAAGCTCTCGCACAAGGTACTCATACCGAAGCCCGAGGGATATGTGGAGCGCGAGCGCCGTCCACGTCCGGAGAGAGGCGAGCGCCGTCCACGTCGTGAGGAGCATAGCGACAGGCCACAGGAGCGCCGTCAGCAGCCACGCCGTTTCGAGCACAGAAACAACGACGAGTATCATGACCCAATGGCACGCCGTGAGCCAAGAGACTTCAACGACTCTCTCGATCACATCAGCGACATCGACTAAAAGCAAGCAGGGCTAAGAGCCCACGAGGCTATACCTTATTATATATATGGGCATCAGCATGGCCAACGGCTATTGCTGGTGCCCATTTTTCTGTGTTGACTGCAACAGGCGACTGTTGACGCCAAACATACTATCGCGCTGTAAGCGCGTGCTGCCTATGGTGTTCGCTGAATATCTGCTGCTGGCATGTTTCATGAGGTCTAAGGTCTGAGGACAGGGGTCTAAGGGTCGAAGGGT
>SFXD01000059.1 GCA_004559785.1 bacterium
CCACCGCACCATCCTTCTCTACCTGAAAACCCTTCCATGTGGGAGGATAGGATTCGTACTTGTCGTCATCATCACACGAAATATTGCAAAGAGTGAATGCAAAGAGGGCTGCAATACCAGCCAAATTCCTTATTTCCTTCATTTTACATCCTTTTTAATTAATCGTTTGTCTAAGTAAGGTCAGAGTCATTCCCATCAATCATCCTTGGATTTGGGAGGCAACCGAGAGCCTTCAGCTCGGAATAGAGTCTCTGAATGGGAAGCCCCATCACATTGAAGTACGAGCCATGCAGACATGTTACCCCTATGTATCCTATCCATTCCTGCACGCCGTATGCACCTGCCTTGTCCATGGGGGCGTACTTGCGTACGTAGTGGGACATCTCGTCCTCTGAGAGCTCTGCGAAGGTGACGTCGGTAACGCACGAGAAGGTTCTCTCCCACCGAAGTGTCCTTAGGCAAACCCCAGTCACCACCTGATGCGTCCTGCCAGACAACTTGCGCAACATCGCCATGGCATCCAGTTCGTCATGAGGTTTGCCAAGCACCTCGCCGTCGACCCAGACGATGGTATCGGCAGTCAGGAGAAGTTCGTCGGGGGCAAGTGTGTAGGCAGAAGCCTTGGCATGCGATATGTGTATTGGTATCTGCTCCATCGTCAGGCCTGGCGGATAGGATTCGTCTATCCATTCCTTAATCCTGACCTCGTATTCTATGCCAGCTCCGCTCAGCAATTCCTTCCGCCTTGGGGAGTTGCTTGCAAGTATTATCCTGTATTCCATCACCAACCGAAAGCCTTTTTGTCGCACATCCATTTACCGTTTGCCCGCAACACCTGTTCCACCACGTCCCTTACGCATCCCTCGCCACCGGGTAGGTGGCTTACATAGAGGCTGAGTTTCCTTATCTCAGGGGCAGCATCCGATGGGCAACAGGGCAAGCCGCAGATGGACATCACCTCGTAGTCGGGTATGTCGTCGCCCATATACAACACCTCGTCGTCGTGCAGTGAGTACTTGCTCTTGAACTCTTCATACGCCAGCAACTTCACGGCACATCCTAAGAATATATCCTGAATGCCAAGTCCTTCATACCTCACCCTGGTGGCATGTGCGCTTCCACCCGTTATGATGCAGACGTGGAAACCCTCCTTGACGGCAAGTTGCAGAGCGTATCCATCCTTGATGTTCACCGTTCGCAACGGCAACCCGTCAGCATCCATGGTAATGGTCTGACGGCTGAGAACCCCATCCACGTCAAGGGCAATTGCCCTTATCCTCTTCAAGTCGTAGTTTATCATTATGTATATCCTTGCTTACAAGTTCGTAAATATCCCTTGCGTTGCTATCCGCCAGCATCATAAGGTGCTTCCTCATCACCCCTTCGTCCCATCTGACGGCAGGTCCCGTCTGAGCCTTGCTTGGGGCAAGGTCGTGTACCTTGGCGGCGGTTTCGTCGATGAGTGGGAGCATCACGGAGAACGGTATTCCCTCGGCATCCAGCAAGTCGCATGCCAAGCCGTACATCCTGTTGGTGAAATTGCAACAGAACACGGCAGCGAGATGCAGCACAGACCTCCTACGAGAATCCATTGCATATACTATTTCGCTGAGCGAACTTGCCACATGTTGGACGGAATCCATGTCCGTATCGCTCTCGACGAACAGAGGGATGCGTCTGAAATCCAAATCCCTGTCGCGGCTGAATGTCTGCATGGGATATATGACTCCCCTCCTCTTCTGCGGCAATATGTCAAGTGGGACGCTACCTGCCATGTGTATCACCAATCCGTCGACGTCGCCTATCTCCTCGGCTACCTGCCTTATTGCGCTGTCGGTAACGGCAATGACATATAGGTCGGCATCCTTTGGCAGGGGGACGTCGCGATGCTTGCCCCCAGCCCTGTATAGTAGGTATCCTGCCTCCTCAAGGGCTATTCCTATATGTGTGGCGACGTTGCCACGCCCTATCAATACTACCCTGCTATGTGAACCTTGTCCCATTTCAGCCGTTCCTCGTTCTGAGGCTTGCGTTCCATACCCTTGTGTCCGAGTGCCACGATGCACAAAGGCTCCTTGCATACTGGTACGGAAAGCGTTTCCCTTACGACCTCCGCTGCACTCCTGCCATCTGCTGAGGTGCGCTCCCTGACCTGTATCCAGCAAGAGCCAAGCCCCAGGTCTTCTGCCTGCAGTAAGATGAACGATGCCGCCACAGAGGCATCCTCAATCCATACGTCGCTGACGGACGGGTCAGCCATCACGACGATTGCCATGGCTGCATCTGCCAGGAAATCTGCCCCGACTGTCTTGCAAGCGGACAGAGCCTTTAGCTTATCCCTGTCGCGTACCACGATGAACTCGGGGCTGTGGGTCCCCTTGCTGCTTGGTGCCATAAGGGCGGCCTTCAGCAAGACCTTCTCCTGCTCCCCGGAAACAGCCTCCTCGGTATATTTCCTCATCGACCTTCTCTGTCTGATGAGATCGCCAAAACTTGTCATATTGCCAATACTTGAAATTGAAAATATTGTTTGCAAAGTTACGCCATTCTCCTTTATAACCTAATAGTATCTCTTTCGATAAACACTACGCCCTGATTCTGAGAAAGAAAGAGGGCTTTGGCATCCAGAGGCCTACTCCCACTCGATTGTCGAAGGCGGCTTTGAGGAAATGTCGTAGCAAACGCGGTTCACTCCCTTTACCTTGTTGATTATCTCCGTGCTGACCGAAGCCATGAAGTCGTATGGCAGGTGCGCCCAGTCAGCCGTCATAGCATCCGTGCTGGTCACGGCACGCAGCGCAACAGGATGCTCGTATGTACGCTCGTCTCCCATGACCCCTACGGAGCGGACAGTAGATAGGAGGATGGCTCCTGCCTGCCAAATCTGGTCGTAGAGCGAGACCTCTATTTCCCCGTCCTTCATGTCGGCAGGCACTCCCGCGGCAAGCACTCTGCGTGCTTCCTCGCCAGAGAGGCGTGTACGATATTCTCTCAAGCCACGGATATAGATGTCGTCGGCATCCTGCAGGATGCGTACCTTCTCAGGAGTGATGTCACCAAGGATGCGAACGGCCAAGCCAGGGCCGGGGAAGGGATGGCGGGTGATGAGGTGCTCGGGCATTCCCATGGAGCGGCCCACGCGACGAACCTCGTCCTTGAAGAGCCATTTCAGGGGCTCGCACAGCTGCAGGTTCATTTCCTTGGGCAGTCCTCCCACGTTGTGGTGACTCTTGATGACCTTACCGGTGATGTTCAGCGACTCGATGCGGTCGGGATAGATGGTACCCTGGGCGAGCCATTTGGCACCCATCTGCTTGCGAGCCTCTGCGTTGAACACCTCCACGAAGTCCCTACCTATAATCTTGCGCTTCTGCTCCGGGTCGGACACTCCGGCAAGGTCTGCGAAGAACTTGTCCGAGGCATCTACGCCAATGACGTTCAGACCAAGGCACTCGTAGTCGTGCATCACGTCGCGGAACTCATTCTTGCGAAGCATGCCATGGTCAACGAAGATGCAGGTAAGCCTATGTCCGATAGCCTTGTTCAACAGTACGGCTGCCACACTTGAGTCTACTCCTCCCGAGAGTCCGAGTATCACTCGGTCGTCACCAAGCTGGCTCCGCAGCTCCGCTACAGTAGTCTCCACGAAGGAGGCTGCACTCCAGTCCTGCCGGCTGCCGCAGACGTCCACAACGAAGTTGCGCAACAATTCCGTACCCTGGATGCTATGGAACACCTCTGGGTGGAATTGTACTCCAAACACGGGAGAGCCACCCTCGAATGACGGCATCCAATAGGCGGCATTCTCTACTGTGGCGGTACTGGCGGCTCGTCGTGCCCCTGTGGGTAGGGCCGTGATGGTATCTCCGTGTGACATCCAAACCTGACTACGTGTTCCAATGCCATTAAACAACGGACACGACTCGTCGACGAAGGTCAAATTCTGCCTGCCGTATTCGCGGCTGCCTGCCGACTCTACATTACCCCCATTGGTGTATGAAATGAATTGTGCCCCATAGCAAATGCCCAGCACCGGCAAACGACCGATGAATTGCGAAAGGTCTACACGGAAAGCCTCGGGGTCATACACGCTGTATGGAGACCCCGACAAGATGACTCCTATGACATCTGGGTCAGAGGATGGGAACTTGTTGTAAGGCATTATCTCACAGAACGTATCGAGCTCGCGAAGGCGACGCGCAATGAGCTGCGTCGTCTGCGAACCGAAGTCGAGGATGATAATCTTCTGTTGCTGCATATATTATTATAATGTTTACTGTATCTTTACGGTGGAGACATGTCCGTTCCATGTCAGTAGCCACGGACTACCATGGCATTCCGTCTGCAAAGATAAGATATATTTTCCAATCTTGGGCGAAATTGAAGGCGGATATTTTGGCAATATGGCAAGATTACACTACCTTTGTTGGAAATTACACATAAAACATCGGATTTTCGCAATGAGCAATGCAAAGAGAAGCGACAGCATCGTGATAATACCCACGTACAACGAAAAGGAGAACGTGGAGGCCATCATCAGGGCAGTCACCGGTCAGGAGAAGCCGTTTGACGTACTCATCATCGACGACGGCAGCCCCGACGGAACTGCCAGCATAGTAAGGTCGCTGATGCAGGACGAAATGAAAGAATGCCTGCACCTTATCGAGAGGGAGGGAAAGCTCGGACTCGGCACGGCATACATCAGGGGATTCCAGTGGGCACTGGAAAACGGCTACGAGTACATATTCGAGATGGATGCCGACTTCAGCCACAACCCTGCCGACCTGCCCCGGCTGTACAAGGCGTGCGCAGAGGAAGGATATGACGTTGCCGTAGGAAGCCGGTACATATCGGGCGTGAACGTAGTAAACTGGCCAATGGGCAGGGTGCTGATGAGCTACTACGCCTCCGCCTACGTGCGCACCATCCTTGGCATCAGCCTGAGGGATACAACGGCAGGATTCGTGTGCTACAGGCGCAAGGTACTGGAAACGATGAAACTCGACCGCATCCGTTTCAAGGGGTATGCCTTCCAGATAGAGATGAAGTACACGGCACTGAGGCTCGGGTTCAGAATAAAGGAGGTACCCGTGATATTCGTGAACAGGGAACTGGGCACAAGCAAGATGAGCGGGGGCATATTCAGCGAGGCTCTCATCGGCGTAATCCGACTAAGGCTGGGCAAACCATGAGGCAGCGCATAACGAACGCCACCATAGTGGAGGGCGGAGAGAGGTTCAAGGGCTCGTTGCTCATTGAGGACGGCATCATAGCAGACATTGCCAGAGAAGGCAACATACAGCCAAGATGGTTGTCCGACTCAGGCATTGACGAGACAAATGCAGAAGGAATGCTTCTACTGCCAGGGGTAATCGACGACCACGTCCACAACCGCGAACCTGGCCTGACGCACAAGGCTGACATGGACTCGGAAACCAGGGCGGCTGCGGCAGGTGGGGTTACTACCGTCTTCGACATGCCCAACGTAGTACCTCAGACAACCTCGCTCAAGCTCCTTGAAGAAAGGTATCTCTTGGCGGGCGAGAAGTGCCACGTCAACTATGCCTTCTACCTTGGGGCTACGGCAGACAACATCGACGACATCCGCAACATAGACACCACCAGGGTGCCCGGCATCAAGCTCTTCATGGGCAGCAGCACCGGGAACATGCTGGTAGACAAGGAGGAGAGCCTGAGAGCCATCTTCAAGGCCTGCCCGGGCATCCTCATGACCCATTGCGAGGACACGTCGAGAATCAACAGGCGCATAGCCGAGGTGCAGGCAAGGTACGATGGCGACTACGACAATATCAGGCACCATGCAGAGGTGAGGGACCACGACGCTTGCTACGACAGCACCTCGCTTGCCGTAAGGTTGGCAAGGGAGACGGGATGCAGGCTGCACGTCGCACACCTGAGCACGGCAAGGGAACTGTCACTGTTCGCACCCGGCGACAGTCAGGTGACGGCCGAGGCCTGCGTGGCGCACCTACTCTTCTGCGACGAAGACTACGACACGCTGGGTGCACGCATAAAGTGCAATCCTGCGGTAAAGGGCAGCCAAGACAGGGATGCCCTGCGAGAAGCGTGCAGGGATGGCAGGATCAGGATAATAGCCACCGACCATGCCCCTCACCTACTGGAAGAGAAACGAGGTGGCTACCTCAAGGCCGTGAGCGGCATGCCAATGGTGCAATATTCACTACCCGCCGTACTGACGCTGTGCGACGAGGGGGCAATGACTATCGAGAGAGCCGTGGAACTGATGTGCCACAACCCCGCCGAATTGTTCGGAGTGGACAGGAGGGGGCACATACTGCCTGGCTACCATGCCGACCTGGTCTTGCTGAGCCACACGAAATGGACCGTGACGGCAGGCTCCGTCCTGAGCAAGTGCCACTGGAGTCCCCTGGAGGGAAGGACGCTGAACTGGAAGGTGGAGAGGACGCTGGTAAACGGCAGGTGCGTGTGGGACGGGAAGCGCATAGACCCTTCCGTTTATGGCGAATGCGTAAGGTTTAAGGCTTTTTGATAGCCAAACATTTGCCCAGTTCGACAAAACATCGTAACTTTGCGCCCGAAACGACGTCGGAGTGCGTCACCGCCCCGACTTGCCTATAATAGGGAGTCACTTCCCGACGGCAGGGCATAAGCGAGTCGGCGCAACGAGACAAAGAGTGCTTGGAAACCTCTTTTTAATAAAAACAAGGAATATGATACAGAAAAAGACAGTTTCGGTATCCTTCATGATTATGGGGATACTATTTTCCACTTGCCTCATAGCAAGCAACCTCCTGGAGACCAAGGTCCTTCAGTTCGGTTCGTTCACCATGACGGCCGGCGTATTGTGCTTCCCCGTTTCCTACATCCTCAACGACTGCATAGCCGAGGTCTGGGGCTACCGAAAGGTGAGGCTTGTCATCTGGCTTGCCTTCCTGATGAACTTCCTCGTGGTAGCCTTGGGACAATTAGCGGTATTCCTGCCTGCAGCCGATTTCTGGACAGACAACGAGGCACATTTCAACTTCGTCTTCGGACTGGCTCCGCGCATAGCCATGGCCTCCTTCACGGCGTTCCTCGTAGGCAGTTTCGTCAATGCCTACGTCATGAGCCGCATGAAACTCTCCAGCCAGGGCAGGCACTTCTCGCTACGTGCCGTGGCAAGCACGCTATGGGGAGAGGGAGCGGACAGCATCATCTTCTTCCCTCTTGCATTCGGCGGACTTATGCCATTGGAGGAACTTGGCAAGCTAATGCTCCTGCAGGTAGTGACCAAGACGGCGTACGAGATACTCGCCCTGCCCCTTACCATCAGAGTAGTCAACTACGTGAAGAAAAGGGAGGACGTAGACGTTTACGACACTGACCTGTCCTACAACCCGTTGAAGATATCACAGATATGATTGGGAAAAGCGCATTGGTCGTACTCTCCGGCGGACAGGACAGTACGACATGCCTGTACTGGGCAAAACGAAACTTCGAACGTGTTGCCGCACTCAGCTTCAGGTATGGACAAAAGCATGTGGCTGAAGTTGACCTGGCACACGACATTGCCAGGGAGGCTAACGTGGAATGGGAGTGCATGGACCTGCCATTCATCGCCGACCTCGCCAAGGATTGCAGCCTGACAGATACTTCGCTGGAAATAGAGGAGGAAAAACCGGCCGACAGTCTCCCGTCCACATTCGTACCGGGGCGCAATCTCTTCTTCCTCTCCATTGCGGCGATATATGCATGCCAGAAGGGCATATTCGATCTGGTGACAGGTGTCAGCCAGACAGACTTTAGCGGCTACCCAGACTGCCGCGACTCGTTCATAAAGAGCCTGAACGTTACCATAAACCTTGCCACCGACCGGCAGTTCCGTATCCACACCCCACTTATGTGGATAGACAAGGCACAGACTTGGAAGATGGCTGACGAACTGGGAGTGATGGACATTGTCAGGTACAGGACGCTGACGTGCTACAACGGGATAACGGGTGACGGATGTGGACATTGTCCGTCGTGCAAACTTAGACAGAAAGGATTGGAACAATATGAACAGCAGAGAAAACGAATCGCTCAGGGCACTGGGCAGGAAGACTGAATACAGGAGCGACTATGCACCCGAAGTACTGGAAACCTTCGAGAACAAACATCAGGAGAACGACTATTGGGTGAGGTTCAACTGCCCCGAGTTCACCAGCCTGTGCCCAATAACGGGACAGCCAGACTTTGCGGAGATACGCATCAGCTATATCCCCGACGTGAGGATGGTGGAAAGCAAGAGCCTGAAACTCTACCTCTTCAGTTTCCGCAACCACGGGGACTTCCACGAGGACTGTGTCAACAAGATAATGAAGGACCTCATCCAACTGATGGACCCCAAATACATAGAGGTAACTGGCATCTTCACTCCGCGTGGCGGAATCAGCATCTATCCGTATGCCAACTATGGCAGGCCGGGTACCAAGTACGCAGAGATGGCAGAGTACAGGATGCTCCACCACGACCTTGGTTAGGCGGCAGAGGAACCGGTGGCGGTCATTCCAGCTGGAGGCTGAGTTCCGCCACGAGTTTCCTAACAGGCGAGTAGCGCTCCATCATAGCCTTCAATTCCTCGGCAGGGTTGTACATCTTCTGTACCTCCCTCACCTCCTCGAGCCTGATGTTGAAGGACAGTTCGGAATTGTGCAGTGTCTTTGCCATATGCGACCTGATGCTCTCGTACATCTCTTCCATCTGCCGCTGCACCAGCGGATTGGTAACGGCTATCTCGAACGTGGACGTTCCCGTCACCTTGGGTTGCATTCCCTTCATGCGCTGTGCATCCGCATTCAGTTCCCTGGGCAAGGAATGGCAATAGGAGAACCATGCATGCATCAGGCCGTCCTGCGTCAGCGGAGTCACCTCGTATACCTGCTGCGAATGCTCCGCTGCAGTTTCCACCTTCCCTGTCTCTTGTGTCTTGCCAAAGTGCTTGAACGTCACATGCCTCAGGTTGGGCTTCTTCTCTGGTGACGAACCTTGTGGCATGGGCTGGGGTGATACCCTGGTGGAGGGTTCCGTAATTCCTCCGCCCGGCGTCATGCTTGCGTCGGGGCGTACAGCATTGGCTTCTTGCGTAGCAACGCCTCCACCTGGCCGCACGTCCTTCTGTGCCGCCGTCGTCGTGCCGGCAGCGTCGTCACGCCTGCCTGACAACCTTGAGAATATGGGTTTGAGAATCTTCGTAGGGCAACGCCCGGAAGGATCCCCGTCGTCCTCTGCCAGTTGCGCTGCCTGTATGAGGCAAATCTCCACCTGCAGCCTCTTGTTGTGGCTCGTGCGGTATGACTGGTCACAGTCGTTGCACAGCTTTATGGCACGATATATGAACCTTGGCTTCACCCTTCCGGCCTGCTCCCTGTACCTGGCCTTCATCTTCTCGCTCATCTCCAGCAGGCATGCGCCCGACTCGTCCCTCGCTACGAGCAGGTTGCGTAGGTGTACGGCGAGTCCCGCTATGAAATTCCCGGCATCGAAGCCCTTCATGAGCACCTCGTTAAGCAAGAGAAGGCAAGGCTCCACCTCGCACTTGAGGAAATGCTCCACCATGGTAAAGTAGTATTCCGTGCTGAGCACGTTGAGGTTCTTGCAGACGAGTTCGTATGTAAGGTTGCCTGCGGTGAAGCTTACCATCTGGTCGAAGATGCTGAGTGCATCCCTCATGCCTCCGTCTGCCTTCTCCGCTATCAGGGCCAGAGCCTCCGGTTCGGCGGTGTAGCCCTCCTTGCCTGCCACGTACTGCAGATGGTCGACGGTGGACTGTGTGGTCATCCTCTGGAAATCGTACACCTGGCAACGGCTCAGGATCGTGGGCAGTATCTTGTGCTTCTCGGTGGTTGCGAGTATGAAGACCACGTATGAAGGCGGTTCCTCCAGGGTCTTCAGGAAGGCGTTGAAGGCGGAGCTACTCAGCATGTGCACCTCGTCTATGATGAACACCTTGTATCGGCCTGTCTGCGGGGGAATCTGCACCTGCTTGCACAGTTCGCGGATGTCGTCTACCGTATTGTTGCTGGCGGCGTCCAGTTCATGTATGTTCAGCGACCTCTGCTCGTCGAAAGCCCTGCAGCTCTCGCATACCCCGCAGGCATCTCCGTCGCTCTGCGAGGTGCAGTTGATGGCCTTGGCAAAGATGCGTGCACATGTGGTCTTGCCCACTCCCCTCGGTCCGCAGAAGAGGTAGGCGTGGGCCAGCTTGCCCGACTTGATGGAATTCTTCAGCGTAGTCGTCAGGGACAACTGCCCAACCACGGAGTCGAAGTTGAGCGGCCTGTATTTCCGGGCAGAAACTATATATTCATCCATAGGCATAACTTGTTTTAATGCAAATTTAGGAAAAAAAACAACGCATAGTAGGCTTCGTGTGCTTTTTTTTTCCTAACTTTGCCCTAAATTAACATTCAACGCAAACATTGACATGAGTAGATTGAATTCGCTGTGGTATTTCATAAGGCGTCATAAGTACCTATTCATAATAATAACCATCATTTTGTCCGTAGGAGTACTGGACGACAACAGTTACCTCAATCGCTACGAACGCTACAAGGAACTGGAACAGCTGCGTGCCCAGATATCGTATTACAAAGAGCAGTACGACCTTGCCGACGAACGCATACGCGAACTTGAGACCAACCCCAAGGCGGTAGAGAAGCTGGCAAGGGAGGTATACCACATGAAACGCGCCACCGAGGACGTTTTCGTCATCATCGAGGAAGAGGACTACGATAAAGTGCTAATCCCCCGCATACACTAAATGCGCTAACGCCATGACAGATACAAGCGAAATGAAACAACTGACGGAGCAGCGAGCGGAGAGCCGAGCTGCTCGAGCTATCCCGAGTCGTGACGGAAGAAGGCGAAGCCAACTGACGGCATGGCAGAATGCCCTCTTGCGCATTGGTGCCATGCTCATGCTCGTGGGGGCTGCCGTAAACATACTGTCACATGGCATCTCGTTCGCAGCATTCACGCTGGGGACATTGATGTTTGCCCCGATGCAGGCATGTGCACGCTACGAGGGAAGGGACGTGGTAGTGAAGCGGCTCAGGCGGCAACAACTGCTGGCATGCTGCCTCTTCCTGCTTGCCAGCGCATGCCTTGGCATGCAAACCTTCAAGTGCGGCATTGCCCAGGGCGGCGAGTGGATACTGCCGCTGACCATAGCCTCCGTACTGGAGCTGTATACGTCGTGGAGGCTACCCCATTCTTTACAAAAGGCAAAAAAGCCTTAAAAAGTCCTAATTAATTTCCTTGCACCCATTATTATTCATAAATTTGTGTTGTTGAAAATGACATTGCAATTATGAAAAGTAATATTCTGCTCTTTGCCTTGGCGGCGCTCGCACTGCTGTCGTGCTCGGACCAATACTTAGTCACGGGAAAGAGCAATGTGTCTGGGCTGGACGGCCAGATGCTTTTCCTCAAGGTCTACAGCGACGGCGATATGCGTACGATAGATTCGTCGAGGGTGGTGCACGGGAAATTCTCGTTCCGAGGCGTAATGGACTCCGTAGTAATGGCAAACGTGTTCTTTGACGGCAGCGGAATAATGCCCATAGTGCTGGAAGAGGGACAGGTAAGCGTGAAGATAGATGTCAGCACCCAGTCTGCCACGGGTACGCCTCTCAACGACTCGCTGACCTCCTTCATACAGAAGAAGTCGCAGATTGATGCCGAGATGGCTGAGTTACCTCACATCGAGTCGCGCATGATAATGGACGGGCTGGACCACGACGAGGTGCTCTCCGTGCTTGGCAAGCAAATGGAGGAACTGGAAGCCAGGAACGACGCCCTCGTCACGAACTTCATCAAGTCCAATTACAACAATGTGCTCGGCCCAGGCATCTTCATGATACTTACCAGCTCATTCAGGCAACCCATCCTCAACCCCCAGATAGAGGCCATCATCTCGCAGGCACCACCCTATTTCCTTTCCAACCAATATGTGCAAGAATACATAAAGGCTGCCGAGAAGAACATGGAGAAGCTGCGTGAGTACTGATGGCACCGGCACACCACCAGCCATCCGCCCCCGTCAGGGAGCCACCCACACGACACACGCACCGAAGACGACGAAAACACAGATTGAAAGATGACGATTATTTACAGGATATACTTGCTAATCATTGCGTTGCCTCTTTTGCTACTTGCCACTGCCCTCACGGCCATAGTGACCATAATAGGATGTTCCATTGGAAGTGCGGCCATCTGGGGTTACTATCCTGCCATGGTATGGAGCAGGCTCATGTGCTACGTTCCATTGCTGCCGGTACATGTAGGCGGATTGGACAGGCTCGACCCACGCCAGTCATACGTCTTCGTAGCCAACCACCAGGGCCCTTACGACATCTTCCTCGTATACGGTTTCATAGGCAGGAACTTCAAGTGGATGATGAAGAAGTCGCTCAGACGCTTGCCTCTCATCGGGAAGGCATGTGCCAGTGCCGGACACATCTTCGTGGACAAGAGCGGCCCAAAGGCAATACAGCACACATACGAGTCGGCTCGCAGAAGCCTGCAGGGAGGAGTCAGCCTTGTGGTCTTTCCCGAAGGAGCACGCTCGTTCACCGGACACATGGGAAGGTTCCGCCGTGGGGCATTCCAGTTGGCAGACGAGCTGCAACTCCCCGTGGTGCCGGTCACCATAGACGGCAGTTTCGACGTGCTGCCCAGGCAGAAGGGCTTCTATTTCCCCACGTGGCATCCCCTGCGCCTCGTGGTGCACGAACCCATATTCCCCTGCGGAAAGGGAAGCGACAACGTTAACGCAACACTCAACGAGAGTTTCGATACCATCATGGCCGGCTTGTCCGAATGCTATCAGGGTTTCGTGGACAATCCCGACCAATGAGCACGCATACACGACACTTCCGGGTCAGCGAGGTCAGACCCTACATCAACTGGCCCTACTTCTTCCATGCGTGGGGATTTCCCGTGCGCTTCTCCGCCATATCCCAGATACACGCATGCCCCTCTTGCAGGCAGGCTTGGGTCAACGGCTTCACGAGCGAAGAACGCTCCCGTGCCATCGAGGCGATGAAACTGTACGACGACGCCTGCCGTGTGCTGGACTCATGGGGCCACTCGCCACTCTGTACGCATTCCCGTGTCCGCCTGCTGGAAGCCAACGGCGATGGAGAGGACATAGTGCTCACCCGTCTCGGCATCACCATCCCCCTGCTACGCCAGCAGCATCCGGCCGAAGAAGGGCCTTGCCTATGCCTTGCCGACTTCGTGCGACCCTTGGAGAGCGGCAAGGCCGACAGAATCGGACTCTTCGTATGCACGGCGGACCAGGGATTCATACCTCAGCATCATGACAACTACGACACCTTGCTCTGTCAGACCCTTGCCGACAGGTTGGCAGAGGCTACGGCAGAACTCGCCCACCAGATAACGAGGCGAGAGTGGTGGGGATATGCCCCCGACGAGAACCTGTGCGTAAGGGAACTTTTCGAGGAGAGATACCAGGGGAAACGTCCTGCCGTGGGCTACCCTTCCCTGCCCGACCAGAGCCTCTGCTTCCTGCTGTCCGACCTGCTGGACTTCCCGTCGCTCGGCGTGACCCTTACCGAGAGCGGGGCCATGGTGCCGCATGCCAGCACCTGCGGACTCATGCTTTCACATCCCGCCACGAGACACTTCAGCGTGGGGCCTGTTGGCGACGACCAGTTGCAGGACTATGCCCGTCGCAGGGGGATGAAGGTGGAAGACCTGCGCCGCTTCGTTGCACATTAGCCATTATTTTAGGGTCAGGGGTTAGAGATTGTGGGTTTTTGAGAGATTTGAGAGATGAGAGATTTGAGAGATTTGAGAGATTTCTATCGTGAACCACGCATCAGTAGGGCGATTCACGAAATTTCAGAAGAACGAATAAGGCAACAATCAAGACTAAAGGGGTGCTCTATAAATT